>NZ_JALBYS010000061.1:0-22767 GCF_022678525.1 Serratia sp. PGPR-27
CCACCGACCCCCACCATGTCAAGGTGGTGCTCTAACCAACTGAGCTACGGACGCATCTTTTCCTGTCTGTCATGGTTGACAGCGGGGACGAATATTAACGAGCTACCCGCGCGCTGGCAAGGGGAAAAGCGCAATTTTATTCGGTATTTCACGCGATTGCTGAGGTTGTGCGCAGTCCGGCGTTTTTTTCCGCAAACCGCAGCCCGGCCGGGGAGGAAACCGGCCGGGCTGCGGGTTCAGCGTGTGGATCGCTGCAGGATGACGGTGGTCGGCTGTTTCTGTAGCCAGCGCATGCGCAGCGCCATCATGATGGCGGCGAAAGTCAGTCCGATGATAAAGCCGATCCAGAAACCGCTTGGCCCCATCGCCGGCACCAGCGCATCGGTTAACGCCAGCAGATAGCCGCTCGGCAGGCCCAACACCCAATAAGCGATAAAGGTGATGAAGAAGATCGCGCGGGTATCTTTATAACCGCGCAGCACGCCGCTGCCGATCACCTGGACCGAATCCGAGATCTGGTACAGCGCCGCCAGCAGCATCAACTGCGAGGCCATCGCCACCACCGCCGGGCTGTCGTTGTACAGCAGGGCGATCGGTTCGCGGAAAGTGGCGGTAAACAGCGCGGTGCAGACGGCCATGGTTATGCCGACGCCGATGGCGGAGTAAGCGGCGACGCGCGCGCCTTCGACCGAACCTTCCCCCAGACGATAACCGACGCGGATGGTGGCGCCGACGCCCAGCGACAGCGGCAGCACGAACATCAGCGCGCTGAAGTTAAGCGCGATCTGGTGGCCGGCGACCGCGACGATCCCCAGCGGCGAAACCAGCAGCGCCACCACCGCGAACAGCGTGACCTCGAAGAACAGCGCCAGCGCCACCGGCATGCCGATGCCGATCAGGCGCCTTAGCGCCGCCCAGTCCGGGCCGCCGAGATCGCCGGCCTGGCGTTTGATGTCGCGCTGCGACGGCGCGCGCTTCACGTACCAGCGCATCATCAGGAACATGATCCAGTAGACGCTGCCGGTGGCGACGCCGCAGCCGACGCCGCCGAGTTCCGGCATGCCGAACTTGCCGTAGATAAAGATGTAGTTGATCGGGATGTTCACCAGCAGGCCGAGGAAGCCGATCACCATGCCGGGTTTGGTTTTGGACAGCCCCTCGCACTGGTTGCGCATCACCTGGAAGAACAGGTAACCCGGCGCCCCCCACATGATGGCGTGCAGATAGCCGACGGCTTTATCCGCCAACTGCGGATCGATGTTGTGCATCATGTCGATGACGAACTTGCAGTTATACAGCACGACGATCAGCAGCACAGAGACGCCGGAGGCCAGCCAGAAGCCCTGACGCACCTGATGGGCGATGCGATCGCGACGGCCGGCGCCGTTGAGCTGGGCGATAACCGGGGTCAGCGCCAGCAGCAGGCCGTGGCCGAACAAAATGGCCGGCAACCAGATCGAGGTGCCGACCGCCACCGCCGCCATGTCGGTGGCGCTGTAAGCGCCGGCCATGATGGTATCCACCACGCCCATGGCGGTTTGTGATATTTGCGCGATGATGACCGGGATAGCGAGAGCCAATAAACTACGCGCTTCAATTAAGTACTTCTGCACGCATACACCTTTTCTATTTATATATGTGGGAGGGAGGGCTGCCGCGAGAGGACAACAATTAAAATAGCGGAATTTTGTCAAAAAGATTGTACCTGCTCGGCGTCGTTAAGCAAACGCCGCAGATAAATAGTTATTAAATGCGCAGCCATTCTTTTTTTGCCGTCGCGGATTTGGTTTTCAGCGCCAACTGGGGCAAACTGCCGGTAGCGTTTTAACCTATTTAGCAAGAAGAGGCACATATGTTCACCGGTATCGTACAAGGCACCGCGCCGCTGGTCGCCATTGATGAGAAACCCAATTTCCGCACCCACGTGATCGAAATGCCAGCCGAGCTGCTGCCGGGGCTGGAGCTGGGCGCGTCGGTGGCCCATAACGGCTGCTGCCTGACCGTCACCGCGGTGGAAGGCAACCGCGTCAGCTTCGATTTGATCAAAGAAACGTTGCGCCTGACCAACCTCGGTGATCTGGCGCTGGGCGACATCGTCAATATCGAGCGCGCGGCGAAGTTCAATGACGAAATTGGCGGCCATTTGATGTCCGGCCATATTATCTGCACGGCGGAAGTGGCCAAGATTTATACCTCGGAAAATAACCGCCAGGTATGGCTGCGCATGCCGGATGCGGAATTGATGAAATATGTGCTGCACAAAGGTTTCATCGGCATCGACGGCATTAGCCTGACCATCGGCGAAGTGGTGAATAACCGTTTCTGCGTGCACCTGATCCCGGAAACGCTGGATCGCACCACGCTGGGTAAAAAACGCCTCGGCGACAAGGTGAACATCGAGATCGATCCGCAAACGCAGGCGGTGGTGGACACCGTCGAGCGCGTGCTGGCCAATCGGGAAGCGACGTTGGCCGCGGCGATGGCGCCGGCGCACAAAGACTGACAGCGATTCTGGCGTGACCGCCGGCATCGAATCATAAGCAGAGAGGAGAAACGCGTGAAGTTTTATGGGAAAACGTTGTTGTTAACCGCGTTGCTGGCGCTGAGCGCTTGCAGCAGTTCGCCTGAGCAGGGCGCGGGCGCGCAAATGGCCGATGCGGACGATACCTGCGGCGCTTCGCAGTATCAAAATTTTGTCGGCAAACCGATGACCTCGCTGGAAGGCGTGCGGATCGACGGCAAGGTGAGAGCCATTCCGTACAACTCTGCCGTCACCATGGATTTCAACCTGCGCCGCCTGAACTTCCTTGGCGACAGCGACGATAAAATTATTCGCGTTTATTGCGGTTAACCCGCAGGGTTCGAAAGAGCAAAAAAAGCCCCGGCGATGAGGTTGCCGGGGCTTTTTTTGTCGGGCAAGTGCTTAGCGGGCGACGCGAATGCCGCCTTCAACGCCTTTCGGGCTGAACACCACCTGCCATAGCTGCAGATCGCGCGCCCGGAACGCGCCGGCGCAGGCGTTCAGGTAATAGCTGAACATTCGTTCGAAGCGTTCGGAATAGCGCTCGGCGAGCTGCGGCCACGCCTGTTTGAAGCGCTCGAACCAGGCCATCAGCGTGCGATCGTAGTCGGCGCCGATGTTGTGCCAGTCTTCCATCACGAAATGGCCTTCGCTGGCCTCGGCGATATGTCTCACGGAGGGCAGGCAACCGTTCGGGAAGATATATTTGTTGATCCAGGGATCGACGTTCATGTCGGTCTTGTTGGAGCCGATGGTGTGCAGCAGGAACAGGCCGTGCGGCGCCAGATTGCGCTCCACCACGTCGAAATAGGTGCGGTAGTTTTTCGGCCCGACGTGCTCGAACATGCCGACCGAGACAATGCGATCGAACTGCTGGTGCAGATCGCGGTAATCCTGCAACAGGATCTGCACATCCAGCCCGGCACAGCGCGCCTGAGCCAGCTTCTGCTGTTCGGCGGAAATGGTCACGCCGACCACCGACACGCCGTAATTTTTCGCCGCATAGGCGGAAAGGCCGCCCCAGCCGCAGCCGATGTCCAGCAAACGCATGCCCGGCTGCAGCTGCAGTTTCTCGCAGATCATCCGCAGCTTGGCTTCCTGCGCTTCCTCCAGCGTGGTGGCGTCTTTCCAGTAGCCGCAGGAATACTGCATGTAAGGATCGAGCATCAGGGTAAACAGATCGTTGCCGAGATCGTAATGTTCTTTGCCGACGATCCAGGCGCGCTTTTTCGATTGCAGATTGGTCAGGCGCGCGGCGGCGATACGCAGGGTATCTTTCAGGTGGTGGGGGAGTTTCTTCTCCAACCCGGCGCTGACCACGCGCTGGAAGAACATATCCAGCCGCTCGCACTCCCACCAACCGTCCATATAGCTTTCGCCCAGGCCCAGTGACCCTTGCTGCAAAACGCGTTTAAAGAATTCGGGATTTTTAACCTGAATATCGAAAGGGCGCGATCCGTTGATTTCGATACCGGCCAGACCGAGCATTTCGTGCGCGATACGGTACCACTGGTTATCCTGGATGCTCAGATCTTCTATACACGATGAACTCATAGCTTCTCCATCACCTTCTTCTGACTGATGACCCGTTAGGAAACAGCTTAGACAATTTCTGCGGGTGCATACCTATACCAACGGGAAATAAGCCCGCGGCGTCTGATATCCGACTATGAACAGAGGAAATTTAAAGAAACGGCCCGACGCAAACGGCGCAGGATAAACGCCCCTTTAAAAAAAGAGTGTGACGCAAGGCGCGTACACAATAGCTGATTGAGATATAGAGATTATAAGGTGTTACTTTACAAGGTTGTTTTTGAGTATAGGCGTGCCGAGGCGTTGACTCAACTGTAAATCGCACTCGGCACGCATATTCTTTAAGTGATTATTAATCTTGGCAATTATGACGCTGAGTTAGCATGTTCCCGCTGTGCCTTTTGCTGC
Organism: Serratia sp. PGPR-27; assembly: GCF_022678525.1. NCBI lineage: Bacteria > Pseudomonadati > Pseudomonadota > Gammaproteobacteria > Enterobacterales > Yersiniaceae > Serratia > Serratia sp. PGPR-27. Next base: position 4,463 of record NZ_JALBYS010000061.1, read on the forward strand.
GCATCGGCCGCTTTTCCCCGCTGCAGGAAATAACCCAGCGCGGCCAGGACTACCGTAGATACCATCACCGTCACCGTCGCCAACAGCGGCTGGGCAATAAACGCCGACACCAGCATGCTTGCCACAAAACACAGCCCCAATTGCAGCGTATTTTGCAGCGCGGCGGCTTTGCCGCTGCTTTCCGGGAACGGCATCAGCGCATTCGCCACCATGATCGGGTAGCCGGCGCCGTTGACCAGCGCCATCACGCAGAACGGGATCAGCAGCGTGGTGAGCGTCGGATTGGTCAGGGTCGCCACCAGATACAGCGCCACCATGCTGACACCATAAGCTACCAGCAGCCACGGCAGCAGGGTTTTGCCATTGATGCGCTTAAGCGCGGCGCGGCAGCCGTAGCCGCCCAGCAGGAAGGCCAGCGTTTGCGGCACATAGCTCAGACCGATGTCGCTCGGGCTATAGCCCATATCGCCGAGGATGAACGGCGAACCGGTCAGCCAGGCGAAGAAACCGGCCGAGCAGGCGGCGTACATAGCGACGTTGCCGCTGAACACCGGAGATTTCAACAGTTGCCAGAAGCTGACGCCGTTTTTCGGTGCGTCGGCGGCGGGTTGCGTTTTGGCGCGCTCTTTGAGCAGTAACGTCGGCAGCAGCAGCAGCGCGGTGATCACCAACAGCGCGGCGAAGATCGCACGCCAGCTGGCGTGGTTCAGCAGCCAGGCGCCAAGCAGCGGCGCCAGCGCCGGTGACAGCGCCACCAGCGGCATGATGGTGGCGAACACGCGGTTGGCCTGGCCTTCGCGATAACGGTCGACCACCAGCGCTTGCCAGATGGCGGTGGCGGAACAGACGCCGACGGCCTGAATAAAACGCAGTATCCAGAGCTGCACGGCATTTTCTACCCACAGCATGCCCAGGCAGCCGAGCGCGAACAGCGTCAGGCCAATCAATAATACCGGTTTGCGGCCCAGCCGGTCGGAGAGCGGCCCCCACAGCAGTTGCGCGAAAGCGAAGCCGGCCAGAAAGATGCTCAGGCTGGCGCTGACCGCGCCGGCGGAAATTTGCAGTTCCTCCCGCATGGCGCCGAAGGCGGGCAGGTACATATCGGTCGCCAGATAACCCAGCATGCTCAGGCCGGCGAGGTAGAACATAAAGCCAAAAGAATTTCGCATGGTATTTCTCGTTAATATTTTAGTGTCGCAGGTTTTTAGCGCCGGCCAGTGTATCCGGCTGGATCTCTGCTTGTGAAACGGTAATATTTGCAAAGTGCTGTTAAAAAAATTGAAGGCAAAGCGATGTGGTCTGAATATTCTCTTGAAGTTGTTGACGCGGTGGCGCGCACCGGTAGTTTCAGCGCGGCGGCTCAGGAGCTGCACCGGGTGCCGTCGGCGGTGAGCTATACCGTGCGGCAACTGGAACAATGGCTGGCGGTGCCGCTGTTTGAGCGGCGTCACCGTGATGTGGAGTTGACGCCGGCCGGCGCGCTGTTTATCAAGGATGCGCGAGTTGTTATCAAAAAAATGCTCGACACCCGTCGCCACTGTCAGCAGGTGGCCAACGGGTGGCGCGGCCAGCTGAATATCGCAGTCGACATCATCGTCAAACCCCAGCGCAGCCGCCAGCTGGTGCTGGATTTCTACCGCCATTTCCCCGATGTTGAACTGATGCTGCAACCCGAAGTGTTCAACGGCGTTTGGGATGCGTTGGTGGACGGCAGGGTGGACATGGCGATCGGCGCCACGCGCGCGGTGCCGGTCGGCGGCGGCTTTGCCTTCCGCGACATGGGGGATATGAACTGGCTGTGCGTAGTCAGCCCACAGCATCCGCTGGCGCAACTGGCGGGGCCGCTGCACGACGATCAACTGCGGCCGTACCCCTCGCTCTGCCTGGAGGACACCTCGCGCAATTTGCCCAAGCGCGTCACCTGGACGCTGGATAACCAGCGGCGGCTGGTGGTGCCGGACTGGACGTCGGCGCTCGACTGTTTGTGCGCCGGACTGTGCGTCGGCATGATGCCGGCGCATCGGGCGCTGCCGCTGGTGCAGCGCGGTGAGCTGAAGGCGTTGCAGCTGCAGCAGCCGTTTCCCGCCAGCCCTTGCTGCCTGACCTGGCAGCAGGATAAACCGTCGCCGGCGATGAGTTGGCTGCTGGCGTATCTGGGCGATGGGGAGACGCTGAATCAGGAGTGGCTGAGCGAGGCGGCGCCGGAAGCCGTGCAGGCTTCCGGCTCAGGGGATTAGCGGCGGTAGTCGATGAACGGACCGTCGGCGACCGAACGGCGTTCCACCAGCTTCGGATGCACCTCGATCACCTGCGATTCTTCGCGCTTGCTGATGATGCGATCCAGCAGCATGGTGAAGGCCATTTCTCCCAGGCGCTCTTTAGGCTGGTGAATGGTGGTCAGCGCCGGGGTGAAGTAGCGGGCGTTGCGCACGTTGTCATAGCCGATCACGGAAATATCCTGCGGCACTCGCAGCCCCAGCTCATCAGCGGCGCAGATGGCGCCCATCGCCATGATGTCGCCGCCGCAAAATACCGCGGTCGGCCGCTGTTTTTGCGACAGGATTTGGTGCATCGCCTTGTAGCCGGACTCCGGCTCGAAGTCACCCTGGACGATCCACTCTTCGCGAATGTCGATATGCGCTTCCTGCAGCGCCTTCATAAAGCCCTGATGACGGCCGCCGCCGGTGTTGCGCGACAGCTGGCCCGGGATGGCGCCGATATCGCGGTGACCGCGCTCGATCAGGTAACGGCCGGCCAGATAGCCGCCTTCGAACGCGTTATCGATGATGGTGTCGGTGAAGTCGCCGCGCGCGGCGCCCCAGTCCATCACCACCATCGGGATATTACGGTAGTCCTCCAGCATGCCCAGCAGTTGATCCGGGTATTCGGAACACATGACCAGCAGGCCGTCGACGCGCTTTTGCGCCAGCATCGCCAGGTAGGCGCGCTGCTTGTCCAGATTGTTGTGAGAGTTGCACAGGATCAGGGTGTAACCTTTGCTGTAGCAGCTGTTTTCCACCGCCTCGATCACTTCGGCAAAATAGGGCGCTTCGCTCGAGGTGGCCAGCAGACCGATAGACTTGGTGTGATTGACTTTCAGGCTGCGCGCCACGGCGCTCGGCGAGTAGTGCAGCTCTTTGATCGCGGCCCACACGGCCGCTTTGGTCTCTTCGGCGACGAAACGAGTCTTATTGATGACGTGCGAAACGGTGGTGGTGGAAACGCCCGCGCGTTTGGCCACATCTTTAATCGTTGCCATGTAAGGAATGACTCCTGAACTCACATGTTTACAGCATGTAAGTGTGATGTTAATCGTTTGCCTACGTAGATCCTTCTCCAGAGAAGCGAAAACTGAGTTTTTAGTGTGTTGAAGTCTTCAGCGCTTAATCAGGAGGGGCATGGATGCCGGTACGCAGTTGTGAACTGCGAATTTTGTCGCATATTGAACAAAAGTGGAAGAGGTAATCGAGATTATAAACCGGGAAATGATAACAAGATTTTATCGGCGAACTGTGGGAAAATGATTTGACGTACTAATTGTGCGCCTTTTATCCTTAGGAAAGCCCATTTTAAAGGAGTTGTCATGGATACCGATCTGAAGATGTCTCTGTTCACTACCATCGGCGCGTTGGCGATGATTATCGCTTTCAGCTTTGTCGCCGCGTTGAACTGATCTCCCGCCAGTTATAAAAAAGGCGCAGCCTGGCTGCGCCTCATCACTTAGGCAAGGCCTGCGTTTACGCCAGGTTTTCCGCCGCAAATTTCCAGTTGACCAACGCCCAGAAGTTTTCCAGGTATTTTGGACGCGCATTGCGGTAATCGATGTAATACGCGTGTTCCCACACGTCAACGGTCAGCAGCGGTTTATCTTCACCGGTCAGCGGAGTTGCCGCGTTGGAGGTGTTGACGATCGCCAGCGCGCCGTCCGGTTTTTTCACCAGCCAGGTCCAGCCGGCGCCGAAGTTTTTCACGGCGGCATCGGTGAACTGCTCTTTGAACGCAGCGAAAGAGCCGAAGGATTTGACGATCGCCGCCGCCAGTTCGCCCTGCGGTTCACCGCCGCCCTGTGGCGACAGGCAGTGCCAGTAGAAGGTGTGGTTCCACACCTGCGCGGCGTTGTTGAACACGCCGCCGTTGGAGGTCTTGATGATCTCTTCGAGCGATTTGCCCTCGAACTCGCTGCCTTTCACCAGGTTGTTCAGGTTAACCACGTAGGTATTGTGGTGTTTGCCGTAGTGGTATTCCAGGGTCTCGGCGGAGATGTGCGGCTCGAGCGCGTTTTTCTCATACGGTAATGCAGGTAATTCAAACGACATTGCTTCCTCCTTTACAGCGCCACTTTCTTCCCGCCCAGGCGGGAGCCAGATGGGCCGTTTTTTATTGTGGTCATTCAATCTTAACAATTTTCATCATAAAAAACAGGAGGAAAAGCGAGAAATGCGCGTGGGGGAGTGCGATGGGCGATAGCTTGAGCAGGCGGTTGCGACCGGGGCCGCAACCGCGCAGAACAGGGAATTAACGAATGGTTTTCGGCGTCACTACGCGGCGTGCGCCGATGTAATGGTTTTGCCAATAATCGTTGTCGAGCTGGCTGATGCGGATCTCTTCGCCGGTGCGCGGCGACTGGATGAATTTGCCGTTGCCGAGATAGACGCCGACATGGTCCGCCACGCCGCGGTTGTTGATGCGGAAGAACACCAAATCGCCGCTTTCCAGTTCGCTTTTCTTGATCGGCGCCGCGTCGCGCAGGTGATACATTTCGTTGGCGGTGCGCGGCATCTTGATTTTCACCACGTCCTTATAGGCGTAATAGATAAGGCCGCTGCAGTCGAAGCCGGTGCGCGGCGAGCTGCCGCCCCAGCGGTAAGGCTTGCCCATCTGATCCATCAGCTTGGCCATCGCGGTCTGTTTGGCATGCTGGTAACGTTTTTTGTGCGCCGGGCTGAGTTTTAACGGCTTTTCTTCACGCGCCAGTTTGGCGGTGGCCATACCGGCGTCGCGGTGGCGGCCATAGCCTTTTTTATAGCCCTTTTTCGGCGGGGTGACTTTAATCTTGGCGGTTTTTTGCGCTTTGGCCTTGGGTTTGGCGCTGACGATCTTTTTCGCGCTTTTCTCGCTTTTGGCCTTGGCGGTCTTGGTTTTTTTCTCGGGGGCCGTCACTTTGGCTTTTTTGGCGGCTTTATCCGCTTTCTTTTTTCTGCGGTCATCGGGCCGCGCTTCATTAGCATGGCTTTTACGCTGCTCGGCGGCAACGCGCGCCTGTGGCGCAGCGTGCGCCAAATTGAAGAAGAGCTGCGTAAACAGCAGCGCAAAGAGCGTAAGAATTAAACGCATGTCGACGTCACCAACCTTGGCCCCGAAACGGATATCGAAAGAGTTACAGTATTCCCGAACTTCACCATATAAAACAGCGAAGAACTCATAAATAATAATCCATATTGTGAGAAAACGTTAATGACATTTTTTTTGGTTTAAAATCAGCCTGTTGATGTATAAAAAAGCGCCAGGCGACGGTGGCGGATATAATTAAGCCGCGCCGGCATCGCGGCGCAATATATTAGTGAAATGGTCGGATTAAAAATGTTATTCTCAACGTATGTTTTGACCGGAATGACGTGGCCGGTGAAACGCGATCGGCGGCGGGCGAATATCCTTGCAAAAGATGGCGTTTTCTTGCGACTGTTCCAGCCGCTACAATAGCCCGCGTGATGCATGTTGTAGCCATGAAATGTGGCTTGAGGAAGCAATAAATGACGACGACACTTGAAAAAATTCAGCACCAGATCGCTGAAAACCCGATTCTGCTGTACATGAAAGGTTCGCCAAAGCTGCCGAGCTGCGGCTTTTCCGCGCAGGCAGTGCAAGCGCTGTCCGCCTGCGGCGAGCGTTTCGCCTATGTGGACATTTTGCAGAACCCGGACATCCGCGCCGAGCTGCCAAAATACGCCAACTGGCCGACGTTCCCGCAGCTGTGGGTAGATGGTGAGCTGGTCGGCGGTTGCGATATCATCATCGAGATGTATCAGCGCGGCGAACTGCAGCAACTGATCAAAGAAACGGCAGAAAAGTATAAAGCGCAGGAAGACCAGCAGTCTTAATCGACGGGCTTGCGATTATCGCGTAACGGGCGGCGCCAGTGCAAACTGGGCCGCCTTTTTTGTTGGTTTTATTCGGCGAGATCGCCGGCGGGCAGCGGCCAGCCGCCGAGACGTTTCCAGCGGTTAACCAGCTCGCAAAACAGCAGGGCGGTTTGCTCGGTGTCGTACAGCGCGGAGTGCGCCTGGCTGCTGTCGAACGGCATGCCGGCGGCGATGCAGGCTTTGGCCAGCACCGTTTGCCCCAGCACCAGGCCGCTCAGCGCGGCGGTGTCGAAGGTGGCGAACGGATGGAACGGGTTGCGCTTCAGGCCGGCGCGTTCGGCCGCGGCCATCAAAAAGCTGTGATCGAAGTTGGCGTTGTGCGCCACGATAATGGCGCGATTGCAACCGCGATCCTTGAGCCCTTTGCGCACCGCTTTGAAAATGGCGTGCAGCGCGTCATATTCGCTGACCGCGCCGCGCAGCGGATTGTGCGGATCGATGCCGTTAAACGCCAGCGCTTCCGGCTGCAGGTTGGCGCCCTCGAAAGGCTCCACGTGGAAGTGCAGGGTTTCGTCCCGCTGCAGCCAGCCGTCCTCATCCATTTTCAGCGTGACGGCGGCGATCTCCAGCAACGCATCGGTATTGGCGTTGAAGCCGGCGGTTTCAACATCTATTACTACGGGATAAAACCCACGAAAACGACCACTCAGGGCGTTAAGATCACTTTTCTCGGCCATCAGTTTCTTATCTTCATCGAATGCAGCGCGCATTATGGCAAATTTTGCGCCCGGTTGCAGGCGCTATCGCGCGGAGAATCAGCAGGGCGCAAACGCGCCCTGAAGGGGAGGCTTAGTGGCCGAGACCCTGACCGGCGTGTTTGTTTTCGATCAGCTCGATTTTGTAGCCGTCCGGATCTTCGACGAAGGCGATAACCGTGGTGCCGCCTTTCACCGGGCCGGCTTCGCGGGTGACTTTGCCACCGGCGCGACGGATGCTGTCGCAGGTTGCGGCGACGTCGTCCACGCCCAGCGCCAGGTGGCCGAAGGCGGTGCCCATGTCGTAGCTGTCGGTGCCCCAGTTATAGGTCAGTTCGATAACTGCGCCTTCGCTCTCTTCCGTATAGCCGACGAAAGCCAGGGAGTATTTGTACTCCGGGTTTTCGCTGGTGCGCAGCAGGCGCATGCCTAATACCTTGGTGTAGAAGTCGATGGCGCGTTGCAGGTCACCGACGCGGATCATGGTATGGAGTAAGCGCATAATTCCTCTGAATTGACTGTGCCGTGGCAGACGGCGGGTGGATTGAAGCACAAGCGAGTATAGCCTTGTCCTGCAAGGGAATTCAACGTGACGAGTTGGTGACAATGTCACTTTGTGGTCTCGCGTCGGGGGTGTCTAAATATTGATCGAGTGTACCGATCGATACAGAGTAATTGATCTGCACAATCAATTATCTATTCCAGCGGCGATCGTGTAAAAATCGAACGGCAATAAAGATCAACACCAGGGAACACCGGCCCGCCTCGTGCGGGCCTTTTTGCTTTGCGCGCGACGCATAAAAAACGGCCATGCGATTGCGTGGCCGTTGGGGTCAGGGCAGGTTACTTCGCCAGAAACGGATAGTCGGTATAGCCTTCGGCGCCGCCGCCGTAGAAGGTTTCCGGCTTAGGTTCGTTCAGCGGGGCGTGCTGGCGGAAACGCTCGACCAGATCCGGGTTGGCGATGTAGCTGCGGCCGAAGGCCACCGCGTCGATGAAACCTTTTTCGATCAATGCTTCGGCTTTTTCGGCGGTGTAGGCGCCGGCACCGACGATCACCCCTTTAAAGTGGGCGCGCACCGAGTCGCGGAAAGCGTCGGAATACGGTTTGCCGCCGGCCCAGTCAGGTTCGGAGATGTGCAGGTAAGCGATATTGCGCTTATTCAGCTCTTCCACCAGATACAGCGCCGCTTCTTCCTGATCTTCGCCGTTGTCCAGCCCGTTGAACGGCCCCAGCGGCGAGATGCGGATACCGATGTGTTCGGCGCCCCATTCGGCGATGGTGGCGTCGACCACTTCCAGCGTCAGGCGGGTGCGATTCTCAATGTTGCCACCGTATTGATCGGTACGTTGGTTGGAAGCCGGTGACATGAACTGGTGCAGCAGATAGCCGTGGGCAGCATGCAGTTCGATGAAATCGAAGCCGGCTTCGCGCGCGTTGGCGGTTGCCTGGCGGAAATCGTTGATGATGCCCGGGATCTCGCTGGTTTCCAGCGCGCGCGGTGTGGAGGTCGGCACGCGCACCCAGGCGCCGGTTTCATCACGCACGGTGGTGCGGGTTTCGGCGTTGATGGCCGAAGGCGCGACCGGTGCTTGCCCGCCTGGCTGCAGGCTGGCGTGGGAAATGCGGCCTACGTGCCACAGCTGTACGGCGATGTGGCCGTTGTTGTCATGCACTGCCTGCGTGATGTTTTTCCATGCGGCGATCTGCTCCGGGGTATGCAGGCCCGGCGCGCCGGCGTAGCCTTTCGCCTGGAAGGAGATCTGCGTCGCTTCGGTCACGATCAGGCCGGCGCTGGCGCGCTGTGCGTAATATTCCGCCATCAGCGGCGTAGGAATATCGCCCGGCTCGATGCTGCGCAAACGCGTCAGCGGAGCCATAAACACGCGGTTGGGCAGGGTGATGGCGCCAACCTTCAGCGGAGAGAGCAATTTTTCAGTCTTCATAGTGCATCCTGTATTTAATAGACCGGTCGTCTAGTAATGGGCGATAAAAAACCATGAACTGCATTTTTTCAATAAAAATAAGTTGTTACCGTTACGGTTGCGGCGGGCGCAGCAGCAACTCGATGCTTTCCAGCGCGCTGGTCAACGGCGCCAGCGAGTGACGGATCTTGGCGCGCAGCGTGGCGCCGAGCCACAGTGAATACAGCGTTTCTGCGGTTGCCGCCGGGCTCATGGCTACCGACAGCGAGCCCTCGGCGATACCGCGCTCGATGGCCTCCTGAAGGTGGCCGATCACGCGAGCGGTGCCCGTTTCCAGCGCATGGCGCATCGGTTCCGACAGATCGCTCACCTCGGCGGAAAGCTTCACCGCCAGGCAGGCGTTGTGGCATTCGCTGCGGCAGTGGTAGCTGATAGCCTGGGCGTAATAGCCGAGCAGCTGGTGGCGGGCATCACCGCGTCTGTCGGCAAACAGCGCCTGCATTTCTGCATCATAATGCGCGAAATAGCGCTGCAGCATCGCTTCGCCGAAGGCTTCCTTCGAGCGAAAATAGTGGTAGAACGAGCCTTTCGGCACGCCCGCGGTGGCCAGCAGTTCGCTCAGCCCCATGCCGGTAAAGCCCAGGCGCAGGCTGAGGGTTTCGCCGGTGGCGAGCAGATGTTCACGTGTATCCACGTTGCAATGCGTTGATTTGGTCATCATGGTGCCGAGCATAATAGACCGATTGGTCTAGGTCAATGGGAATAAAAAAAACCGGCGCACAAAACGCCGGTTGTCTGCAAACTATTGTGCCCCAGCGGCACGCGGAAGTTAAGCGCTACGCCGCGTTGCGGCAGCGTTGCAGGATATCCAACTGGGATTGATATTCACGGGTTTGTACGTTCAGCATGCCCAACAGGGTGTGGAACAGGTTGTCCTGCGAAACCTCGTCCTTTTCCGCCAGCGTATTCAGACACTGGCGATCGATGCCGAAATTGCGCTGATAGTCGGCCGACATCCACATCAGGAAAGGCACGTGCGTTTGCTGGCTCGGCGCGAAGACATAAGGCGTGCCGTGCAGATACATGCCGTTTTCCCCCAGCGATTCGCCATGATCGGACAAATAGACCAGCGCGGTATTGAAACGGTCGTCATACTGCCGCAGCAGCTTGATGGTGGCATCGAGCATCGCGTCGGTATACAGGATTGAGTTGTCGTAGGTGTTCACCAATTGTTCATGGCTGCAATCCTGGATCTGATTACTGTTGCAGGTCGGCGAAAACGCCTGGAATTCTGGCGTGCTGCGGCGGTAGTAAGCCGGGCCGTGGCTGCCCATCTGGTGCAGCACGATCACGCCGTCGTCTTTCAGGCTATTGATGTAGTCGTTCAGCTTGTACAACAGCACGTTGTCCATGCAAACCTCGCCGTCGCAGTCCTGCTGCGGTTTCAGCTTGGTCATGTCGATGTGCGGCACCCGGTCGCAGGCGCCTTTGCAGCCGCCGTCGTTATCGCGCCACAGCACATTGACGCCAGCATGCGCCAGCACGTCGAGCATGCCTTCCTGGTGCGTCGCCTGAGTCGCGTCGTACTCCTTGCGTGGCATGTTGGGAGAACATGCAGGGCACGGAGATCGCCGTTTCGGTGCCGCAGGAGCTGGCGTTTTTGAAGTAGACCACGTCGTCCTGCTTCAGGCGCGGGTTGGTTTCGCGTTCATAGCCGCCGAGGGAGAAGTTTTCGGCGCGGGCGGTTTCGCCCACGACCAGGATCACCAACGTTTTCTTGGCCTGCCTGGCGATCAGCGGCCCTTTACGCGCATCTTCGCCGATCTTGACCAGCGGCAGATTGCGGGTGAAGTAACGCTGTTCGGTAAACTTAATGGTGCCGGCCACGAAGTTGGAAGGCGTCAACATCTTCACCACGCTTTTATTGTTGCGGATCAGCGAAGCGTAGTCTTTGTAGAACAGCGCGGCGACGATCAGGATCACCACCAACGACAGCATGACGTTGGCGGCGCGCAGTCCGACCATGTACCACCAGGGGCGAGTCTGGCGAATTTGAGTGAAGCAGACCGCCACCGCCGGCAGAATACCGAGCAGCGTCAGCCACAATCCCATGCGCGGCGTCAGCAGCGCGGTCGCCTCCTGAGGGTTGGTTTCGAAGGCGTTTTGCATCATGTTGCCGTCGATCACCACACCATAGCTGAACATGAAATAGTTGGCTGCGGCGCTGCCGAGCAAGAAAAAGATGATCAGCGGCTTGCGCAGGTAGGGCACGGTCAACACGCTGAAGATGATATTCAACGCACAGAAGATCACCACCGGCATGCTGGCGGCGAAAATCACGCTGTGGGCGCTATCGAAGGTGATATACGACCAGGCGCGCTGCAGGAATAAGGCGTTCTGAAATAAAGTGAAGAACAGGGCGGCGGCGAGGGTAAAACCGAGGCTGTTGCACCGTAAGCGTTGACGTAACCACATTGCCAAATCGGGATCCTGAAAGTAGATAATGCCTTGAAATCTACCGGATGAAACTTAAGAAAACCTTAGAAACTCAGATTACTGGCGGCGAAGAATACGCGGAAAACGCCAGGCCGAGCGGCCTGGCGGCGGGGCGGTTTAGTAGGCGGCGGTGAATTGCGCGCGAATAAACTGAGGCTTTTCAATCTCATCAACGATAGCGACCGCCAGGTCTTCCACCGAAATGCTGGCCGGCGCTTCGCCGTTCATCAGCAGTTGCGTGGTGCCGAGGCGGAACTGGCCGGTGCGTTTGCCCGGCTCCAGCAGGGCGGCCGGCGAAAGATAGGTCCAGTCGAGTGCCGACTCGTTACGCAGTTTGTTGCGCAGATCGCGCACCGCCTGCGCGCCGGGGCGGATATTTTCCGGGAACTGCGGCGTATCCACCAGTTCAACGCCCGGCGCCACTTCCAGGCTGCCGGCTCCGCCGACCACCAACAGGCGTTTGACGCCGGCCTGCTTGACCGCGGTGAGGATCTGCTGGGCGCCGCGGGTGGTTTTCTCATACAGGTTGTCTTCGCCCCAGCCGGGGTTGTAGGCGCTGATCACCGCGTCCTGGCCGCGCAATTGTCCCGCCAGCCAAGCCGTATCGGCGACGTCGCCCAGTGCGACGGTCAGATTGGCGTGCTCCGGCAACTCTTTTTTCTGGCGCGCGATTGCCGTCACCTGAATACCGCGAGCCAGCGCTTCATCCACCACGCGGCGGCCAACAAAACCGGTTGCTCCAATAATGGCTACTTTCATCTGTATGCTCCTTCGGGGATAGGTTCAGTATCGTGAGGCAGGCCGAGGTGCCTGCCGCGTGGTTTCTACTCTAGTCCTTAACAATAGCCGTGATTAGTGCCATATTCATGCTTTCTTGATTAAGTAAAACTTCATAATCGTGGATAAACTCAATCGAATGGCGGTATTCGCCACCGTGGTGGCGGAGGGCTCGCTGGCCGGTGCGGCACGGCGGCTGGGCATGACGCCGTCGGCGGTCAGCCAGCACATGCGCTCGCTGGAGAAGGCGCTTGGGGTGCCGTTGCTGCATCGTTCCACCCGCCGTCTGGCGCTGACCGAGGCGGGAGCGGCGTTCTATCCCGGCTGCGAGGCGATGCTGCAACAGGCGCTGCAGGCGGAGCAGCGGTTGGCGGAGCTGCGGGATACGCTGGTGGGGGAGCTGCGCATCGCCACCCCGGTCGGCATCGGCGGCCGATCGCTTGCGGAGGCGTTGTCGCCGCTGTTGCAGGCGCATCCCAAGCTGACGCTGCGAGTGCTGGCGGACGATCGCATCGTCGATATGATAGAACAGCGGGTCGACATTGCGCTGCGGGCCAACCGGCAGCTGGCGGACGCCAATATGATTGCGCATCCGCTGACCGCGTGGCCGATGGTGCTGTGCGCCGCACCGCGTTACCTCAGCCAGCATGGGGTGCCGGAAAAACCGCAGGATTTGGTACAGCACCGCTGGATCTCCAGCGGCTACAGCGGGGCGCATCTGGATTTGCAGCACCAGTCCGGCCAGCAGGTCAAGCTGCGGCTGGCGGAAGGACAGATCGTCAGCGAGAGCATGAACGTGATGCGCGCCTTTACCCGCGCCGGGCTGGGCATTTCTGTTCAGCCGCTGTATGAAATTGGCGACGAACTGCAGCGCGGCGAACTGTTGCTGCTGTTGCCGGAGTGGCGGCCGGCGGCGCTGCGACTGCACGCGCTGACGCTCGAACGCAATGTGCCGGAAAAAAGCCGCCAGGCGCTGCGCTATTTGCGCGACTATTTTCGCCGCAATGGCGAAAAGGGACTTGCCAGCGGCGGCGATGGCGTCTTCAATTAGCAAGAGAACGCAGGAGGAGCCCCGTGGCGCAGCAGCTTGAGTTTTTCGACATCCCCAGCCCGTGTCGCGGCATTTGTCAGGCCGACGATCGTGGATTCTGCCGTGGCTGCCTGCGCAGCCGCGAGGAGCGTTTCGGCTGGATGAACATGAGCGATGCGCAAAAGCGCGAGGTGCTGCGCCTGTGCCGTCAACGCTTCCTGCGGCTGCAGCGCGCCAATAAAGCGCCCGACGAGCCGTTGCCGGAGCAGCCGTCGTTGTTTTAACCTTTCCTGATCTGCCGCACGTTCGTGTGGCTTACCGCTTCCCTGTGCCTCATCGGCTTGTGTATGCTGGCTGACAACTAATGTCATGAGGTTTTCGCAATGGTAGAACGTATTCGTCTCGCGCCGCAGGGGCCTGAATTTTCCCGCATGATTTGCGGTTACTGGCGGTTGATGGAGTGGGGCATGTCACCGCAGCAGCTGCTGACGTTCATCGAACAGCATGTCGAACTGGGCGTCACCACCGCCGATCACGCCGATATCTACGGTAGCTATGCCTGCGAACAGGCGTTCGGCGACGCGCTGCGTCTGAAGCCGGCGCTACGCCAGTCGCTGGAATTGGTGACCAAGTGCGGCATCGCCACCACCGCCAAGCCCGGTAACCCGATTGGGCATTACATCACCGACCGCGATCATATCGTGCAGAGTGCGGAACAGTCGCTGCGCCATCTGCATACCGATTACCTCGATCTGCTGCTGATCCACCGCCCGGATCCGTTGATGGACGCTGACGACGTAGCCGAAGCCTTCGTTGCGTTGCACAAAAGCGGCAAGGTGCGCCATTTCGGCGTATCCAACTTTACGCCCGCGCAGTTCCAACTGCTGCAGTCGCGTCTGCCGTTCACGCTGGCGACCAACCAGGTGGAGATCTCGCCGATTCACCAACCGGCCATTCTCGACGGCACGCTCGACCAGTGCCAGCAGCTGCGCATCAAACCGATGGCCTGGTCCTGCCTGGGCGGCGGCCGCCTGTTCAACGACGCCGAGTTTCAGCCGCTGCGCGACGAGTTGCAGCGGGTGGCGCAAGAGATCGGCGCGGAGACCATCGAGCAGGTGGTGTACGCCTGGGTGATGCGCCTGCCGTCGTCGCCGTTGCCAATCATCGGTTCCGGCAAGATTGAGCGGGTGCGTTCGGCGCTGAAGGCGCAGAAACTGGTGCTGAGCCGCCAGCAGTGGTTCCGCATTCGCAAGGCGGCGCTGGGGTATGACGTGCCTTAAGGCGGGCAGAAAGAGGAAAGCCGGGCGGCGAAAGCGCCCGGCTTTTTTTATGCCGATCTTTAGGCCAACACCACCTGATCGGTGCTGATGTGATCGAGCGAGACGCCGATCAGCGTGACCTGGCTGTGGCCGAAGGCCAGCACCAGATCGTCGTTTTGCTGCGTGGCGTAGTCGCGGATATTGCCGCTGGCGCCTTCGGTGCCGATAAACACCAGTTTATCGCTGGCGTTGAAGCCATACAGCTGGTCGCGGCCGAAATCGCCGCTGAACAGGAAGGTGTTGCCGTTGCCGACGCCCTTCAGGATGTCATCGCCGCTGCCGCCGACGAAGGTCAGGTTGCCGCCGGCGTGGCCGATCAGCGTATCGTTGCCGGCGTTGCCGAACAGCCAGGCGTCGTGGCTGCGAGCCTGCAGGACGTCATCGCCGTCGCCGCCGGTGGTGGCGGCGGCATAGGCTTTGAGGCCTGAGTCTGATTTCAATCCGGCGGCGGTTACCTGATGATCCACTTCTTTGTTGAAGATAAGCCAGGAGGTTTCTTTGCTGCGCAGGGTGCTGATGTCGTCCGCCAGCGTAATGCCGCCCTTGGCGTCGCGCAGGTAAAGCGTGTTGCCGTCGTAGGCGACCTCGGTATTCTTCAACGCCTGCTGGGTATCGAAGATATTGTGGCCTTTGCCGCCGGCGATCAGGTTATAGCCGCCGGCGTCGCGGAAGATATCGTCGCCGTCGCGGCCCTCGAGATAGTCATTGCCTTTGCCGCCCTTGATCAAATCATTGCCGTCGCTGCCGATGATAAACGTCGGCCCGCTGTGCGTTTCCGCGTTGCGGTTCAGGTCTTCCACCCAGGTATTGCCGCGCGTCACGTTCGACAGGTTGGAGACGATGATGGTCGAGTCTTTGTCGGTCAGCGAATAAAACTCGGAGTTCAGCACCCGCATCAGGCCATCCTGATAGAAGAACGGCAGGTGGGATAGCCAGGTCGGAATGTTGAGAATGGAGAACGGCAACAGATTCCAGGCGTCCGACGCGTAGTGATCGTTGAAGTTGACGATATTGTTGGTGGCGGAGGTATGCGGCGCATCGTGAACGCCCAATGACGGCAGGGTCAGCGAGGTGCCGTCGAGCGCGCGGAACACCGGATCGTTCTCGTAGCCGATGTTGATCACCTTGCCGCCGTTTTCGTACTGGGTCGGCGAGGCGAAGGCGACATAGTTGGACTGCGCGTAGAAGCCGCCCCAGTTGGCGTCGCTCTGCGCCGCCATGCTGTTGACCGCCAGCCCGCCGAGGCTGTGGCCGCTGACCACCACGTCCTCGCCGCTCAGCCCGTGGGCCTGCGCGAATTTCGCCACGTCGCCCAGCAAGTTGCCGAACGCCTTCAGCGTATAGCCGTCGGCGTAGCCTTTCGGCCCGAACCCGGCCAGCAGATCGTTAATCACATCGCCGATGGTATCGCCGATCAACGACTCGCGCGGGCCGCTGGTGCCGCGAAATGAGATGCCAATGGCGGTGAGATTGCCTTCGCTGTCATATTTGCCCAGCACTTCGGCCTGCGCGGTGGTGTAACCGGCGGTCTCGCCGTAGTAGGTGCCGCGCGCATCGGTTTTGCCGGCGTAACCCAGCTGCGCTGCGCTGATCACCGACCAGCCGGCATTGTTCACTGCGTCCTGCGCGGCCTGTTCGGAGTCGGGGTTCCAGGGGAGACCGGGCAGGCCGCCCTGCGACTGGGTGCTACCGATGAGCGCCGTGATCAGCGTCAGCGGCAGACCGAGCCCGAAACCGGTCTGGTGATAGCCTTCATCGAAGCCGTTATCGATATTGTGGTAAGCGTAGGTAGAGATGGCCAAGGCGTCGGAAAACAGCACCTTTGACGCGTTTTCGTCCAGATCCTTATAGCTAAAGATGCCCATATCAGTTCCTTATGAAGTATGCCGCCAGGCCGGGAAGTGAACTCTCGCGCGTCGGCGGTGGAAACAGGGAAACAACGTTAGCCGAACGACAGCTGGTCAGAGGACCAACATCGGTAGAATTATTATTGGTGCTAAATATTAGGCCCGCGAATCAAATTGGCGAGATTGTGCGTTGGTTAACAGTGCTGGCGTTGGCTCTCCTATACTGATAACTCGATATAGTCATTAAGGAGACTGATTGATGAAACGTTATTGGTATGCGGCGCTTGGCTTGATGGCGTGCGGAGCCGCTCAGGCGGCGACGGTCGACGTTGAGATGAATTTGGTGACCGGGCAGGGTATCGGTCAGGATATCGGCAAAGTGGCCATCAGCGAAACGCCTTACGGCTTACTGTTCACGCCGAGCCTGAAAGCCTTGCCGGCCGGGGTGCACGGTTTCCATGTGCATGAGAAAGGCAGCTGCGAGCCGGGCATGAAGGACGGCAAGGCGGTGGCGGCGCTGGCGGCTGGCGGGCATTTTGATCCGCAAAAAACCGGGAAACACCTCGGACCCTATGCCGACGGGCATCTGGGCGATTTGCCGGCCATCTATGTAACCGCCGACGGCATGGCGAACGATCCGGTGTTGGCGCCGCGGCTGAAAAAAATCAGCGAAATTGAGGGCAAGGCGCTGATGGTGCACGCCGGCGGCGATAACCACTCGGATCATCCACAGCCGCTCGGCGGCGGCGGTGCGCGCTTCGCCTGCGGCGTGATCAAGTGATCACCCGCCGCTAACGGCCGGTGCGGCGGCGGGCTGGCCCATCGCCTGTTGCAACTGCTGCAGCGAGCAGTAGAGCCGCCAAATCAGGCCGGCCAGATCGCGCGCCGCCTGTTCCGGGTGGTGCGCCAGGGCGTTGCTCATGCGCAGCAATTCCTGCAGCGTGGCGTCCAGCGAACTGTGCTGCACGCCTTTCTCCGTCATGATGCCGCGCAGGCAGTGGATACAGACGTTGCGCACCGCCGACAGCGGATCTGAGCGGGTTTGCCAGTCGCGCAGTTGCCAGACGATATGGCTGCAGTTGAGCAGCACCACGCCCCAGCGCAGCAACCAGGTGCGCGCCTCCTGATCCTGACTTTGATTGAGCTGGCTGATGCGATGGTAGATCAGCGATTCGAACTGGCTTTCGTTCTGCTGCGGCCGTTTGCTCAACTGATCGATAAAGTCGCGCCGCAGCGCGCGGATAATGCGGCGGCTTTTGCGTTTGTCCGAGCTGGGACGCAGGATCTGAAACGCCAGCCCGGCCAGCAGCACGCCGACGACTTTAGCGATGTTGTCATTGATAAAGGACTGGTAGTCATAGCTCGGCGGATTGCTGACGGTCAGAAACGAGCCCATAAAGACGATCAGCTGCCCCCAAAGCGCGGCATAAGGCGGGTTCTGCAGCTTGAGCATCTGCATGGTCACCAGGATCGGGAACAGGAAGGCGCAGAACACCCAGAAATCGTCAATCTGGATCATCAAACCGAATTTCACCACGAAGCAGGCGACCGAGAGCAGCAGCACCGCCTTGAGCAAGGTGCTGACGCTGTTGATCGGCGAAGGCGTGGAGGAGTAGAGCACGCAGCTGATGGCGGTGAGCGTCAGCGCCGCGCTGCCGGCGTCCCATTGCGTGTTGATCCAGTAGGCGCAGCCGATCACGATGCACAAAAAGGTGCGCAGGCCGTTGTAGGCGGCTTCATAGCTGTCGGTATGGCGCGCCAGCGAAGTGGCGCGCGGCGGTTGGAGAACGCTGACCGCCGTGGCGCTTTCCAACCGCCGCAGCCAGCGGCTGCAGCGCAGGTAAAGCCAACAGAAATCGCGCAACCGCAGCCAGAAGGCGCGATGGCGATAGTCCGCGGGATCGTGCGGCGCGATCTGCTGGAGCAGGCGCGCCAAGCGATATTTATCGGTGGCGGGATCGCGCAGCTCGTCCAGCAGTTGCGTCAGCACCGGCATCAGATTGACGGGGCGATCCGGCCAGTTCAGCAGCATGCGGCGCAGGCTGGAGATGACGCTGGTAATGCGCAGCTGCTGG
>NZ_JALBYS010000062.1:0-22337 GCF_022678525.1 Serratia sp. PGPR-27
TATAGGGAGTTCTCGGCAGGCCGCAACCCCTAATTGCAAAAAACTTTTCAAGCGCTCAAATAATCACCAAAAACGCCTTTTTAGGATATTTATTAGTCGAAAAACACCGGTTTTAGCACAGTAATAGCGGCAACCTCTGTAAATAGGGACAAACGAAGATAAAGAAGAAGATAAAGAAAAGGGAGCGGTCACCCGCTCCCTTTCATCTCTAATAGGCTTAATTGCCGTTATTGGCGTGCAACGATATGGTCGTTTTCCACATCCAGCGTTACCAGCTTGCCGGGGATCAGCTTGCCAGACAGGATTTGCTGCGCCAGCGGGTTCTCGATCTCCTGCTGAATAGCACGTTTCAACGGACGCGCACCATACACAGGGTCGTAACCGGTTTTGCTCAACAGTGCCAGGGCCGGTTCGGTCATGGTCACTTCGTAACCGCGCTCTTCCAAACGCTTGTACAGACGCGACAGCTGAATCTTGGCGATTGCAGCAATGTGTTTCTCGCCCAGCGGATGGAACACCACCACTTCATCGATACGGTTGATGAATTCCGGACGGAAGTGGTGACTCACCATCTCCATCACCGACTCTTTCATCTGCGCGTAGTTCATCTGACCGAAATGCTCCTGGATCAGATCCGAACCCAGGTTGGACGTCATGATCACCACGGTATTGCGGAAATCGACGGTACGGCCCTGGCCATCGGTCAGGCGGCCGTCATCCAACACCTGCAGCAGGATGTTGAACACGTCCGGGTGCGCTTTCTCGACTTCATCCAGCAGGATCACCGAATAAGGCCGGCGGCGCACGGCTTCCGTCAGGTAGCCGCCCTCTTCATAACCGACATAGCCCGGAGGCGCGCCGACCAGACGCGAAACGGAGTGTTTCTCCATAAACTCGGACATGTCGATACGCACCATAGCGTCGTCGCTGTCGAACAGGAACGAAGCCAGCGCCTTGCAGAGCTCGGTTTTCCCCACCCCGGTCGGGCCAAGGAACAGGAACGAACCGATCGGCCGGTTAGGATCGGACAACCCGGCGCGGCTGCGGCGGATAGCATTAGAGACCGCGCTGACCGCTTCGTCCTGGCCGATCACCCGCGAATGCAGCTCTTGCTCCAGGCGCAGCAGCTTGTCGCGCTCGCCTTCCAGCATTCTGGCCACCGGGATCCCGGTCGCGCGCGCCAGCACTTCGGCAATCTCCGCATCGGTTACCCGGTTGCGCAGCAGCTTCATGCTCTTGCCTTCGGCCTGCGTGGCAGCGGCGAGCTGTTTCTCCAGCTCAGGGATCTTGCCGTACTGCAGTTCCGACATCCGCCCCAAATCGCCGACGCGACGCGCCTGCTCCAGGGTGATTTTGGCCTGCTCGAGTTCCGCCTTGATGTTCTGAGTACCGGAGAGTGACGCTTTTTCCGCTTTCCACTCTTCTTCCAGCTCCGAATATTCGCGTTCTTTCTGCCCCAGCTCATCGCTGAGCATTTCCAGGCGTTTCTTACTGGCGTCGTCCGACTCTTTATTCAGCGCCTGCTGTTCCAGCTTCAACTGAATGATGCGGCGCTCAAGCCTGTCGAGCGATTCAGGCTTGGAGTCCATCTGCATGCGAATGCTGGACGCCGCTTCGTCGATCAGGTCAATAGCCTTGTCCGGCAATTGACGATCGGCGATATAACGGTGCGAAAGCGTTGCCGCCGCCACGATGGCCGGATCGGTGATCTGCACGTGGTGGTGCAGTTCGTAACGCTCTTTCAGGCCGCGCAGAATAGCGATAGTGTCTTCCACGCTCGGCTCCGCCACATACACTTTCTGGAAACGACGTTCGAGGGCCGCATCCTTCTCTATATATTGACGATACTCATCCAGCGTGGTGGCACCGACGCAGTGCAGCTCGCCGCGCGCCAGCGCCGGCTTCAGCATGTTGCCCGCATCCATTGCGCCATCCGCCTTACCGGCGCCGACCATGGTGTGCAGTTCGTCGATAAACAGGATCACGCTGCCTTCCTGCTTGGCCAGATCGTTGAGCACGCCTTTCAGACGCTCTTCAAACTCGCCGCGATATTTGGCGCCGGCGATCAACGCGCCCATATCGAGGGACAATACGCGCTTGTGCTTCAACCCTTCCGGCACTTCGCCGTTGATGATGCGCTGCGCCAGGCCTTCGACGATGGCGGTTTTACCCACGCCGGGTTCGCCGATCAGCACCGGGTTATTTTTGGTGCGGCGTTGCAGCACCTGAATGGTGCGGCGGATCTCTTCGTCACGGCCAATCACCGGGTCAAGTTTGCCCTGCTCGGCACGTTCGGTCAGATCGATGGTGTATTTCTTCAATGCTTGCCGTTGGTCTTCGGCGCCTTGGTCTTCCACGCTGTCACCGCCTCTCATTTGTTCAATGGCTTTGCTGATTTTGTCGGCCGTTGCGCCGGCCGCTTTCAACAAGTCGGTCAACGAGCCGCGGTCTTCCAGCACCGCAAGCACAAACAGCTCGGAAGAAATGAATTTGTCCGCGCGCTTCTGCGCCAGCTTGTCGCACAGGTTCAGGACGCGCACCAGCTCGTGGGACGGTTGAACGTCGCCACCGGTGCCTTCTACCTGCGGTAAACGGGACAGCGCCTGTTCGATTTCGGTGCGCACGCGCCCGGCATCGATACCTGCGGAAGTTAATAGTGGACGAACCGTGCCCCCTTCCTGATTGAGCAGGGCGCTCATCAGATGTAGCGGTTCAATAAACTGGTTGTCGTGCCCAAGGGCTAGTGACTGGGCATCGGCGAGGGCAAGCTGGAATTTGTTGGTAAGACGATCCAGACGCATAACACCTCCAAGATGGGTCGAAATTGCTACTGGAGATTAAATGAGGTCATCCCTCAAATTTTCAAGGTTATCTCGACGCTAAATTTTCGGTACAACGCCATGCGTCGTTGGATCGTCCTAATTCAATAGGTTATATCAGCCAGATTAAACTTGCCATACGTCCGGTTATTCCATCGCGCCGATAGGAGAAAAAATGACTCGTTTCGTTAACCGTACAGCGGTCGCCGCCATAGATGGCCTGCACGCCCGCACGCAACAAGCGTTGGCGAGCCAGCAAATAGATATTAGCCAAAAACTTATCGCCGTGCGGCGTAAATGCCGCCGCGGCTTCGGCGTCTTCCGCCATGAAAGCGGCGCGCACTTCCGGCCCGACCTCAAACTGCTGTGGGCCGATCGCCGGCCCCAACCAGGCGCTGATCTGACCCGGCGCGGCGCTGAACGCCGCCACGGTTTGCTCCAGCACGCCGTGGCATAACCCGCGCCAGCCGGCGTGGGCGGCAGCTACTTCGTCACCGTGCTGCGAGCAGAATAGCACCGGCAGACAATCCGCCGTCATCACGGCGCACACCTGCCCCGGCACGTTGCTGTACACCGCATCCGCCCGCAGATCGGCGGGCGCTTTCCCTGTCAACGTCACCACGCGAGTGCCGTGCACCTGCTCGAGCCACACCGGCATCTGCGGCAAACCGGCGGCGGTAACCAAACGTTCCCGATTGCGTGTCACCGCTTGCGCCTCATCACCGACGTGGGTGCCGAGGTTCAGCGAGTCATAAGGCGGCAGGCTAACGCCGCCGCCACGCGTGGTGCTGCAGGCCTTAACGCCGGTAGGCAACGGCCAGTCAGGCAGAATGAGCGAGCTCATTACCAGTCCATCTGATCTTTGAATTCTTCGGTGTCCGCCTTCAGCGCGTTGATCAGATCGACCATGTCCTGCGGCAGCGGCGCATGCCACTCCATCTGGATGCCGCTGATCGGATGATACAAACGCAGCATGGTGGCGTGCAGCGCCTGGCGGTCAAAGCCGCGCAGCGTGTTGATGAAGGCTTCCGAAGCGCCTTTCGGCGGACGCGGACGGCCGCCGTACAGCGGATCGCCCACCAGCGGATGACTGATGTAAGCCATGTGTACGCGGATCTGGTGAGTACGGCCGGTTTCCAGGCGCAGGCGCAGGCGGGTGTGCGCGCGGAAGTGTTCCATGATGCGGTAGTGCGTTACCGCCGGTTTACCCATCGGGTGCACCGCCATATGGGTACGCTTGGTGGAATGACGCGCGATAGGCTCTTCTACCGTGCCGCCGGCGGTCATAGTGCCGATCGCCACCGCTTCATATTCACGGGTGATCTCACGCGCCTGCAGCGCTTCCACCAGCCGGGTTTGCGCCGGCACGGTTTTCGCCACCACCATCAGGCCGGTGGTGTCTTTGTCCAGACGGTGCACGATGCCGGCACGCGGCACGTCGGCGATTTCCGGGTAGTGATGCAGCAGCGCATTGAGCACCGTGCCGTCCGGGTTACCGGCGCCAGGGTGCACCACCAAATCGCGCGGTTTGTTGATCACCAGGATGTCGCTGTCTTCATAGACGATATCCAGCGCGATATCCTGTGGCTCCCAACGCGCCTCTTCTTCAATCTGTGCATCGATGGCGACGGTCTCTCCGCCCAGCACCTTCTCTTTCGGTTTGTTTGACGTTTTGCCATTGACCTTCACCCGATCGCCCAGGATCCACTCTTTTATGCGAGATCGTGAATAATCAGGGAACAATTCGGCCAAAGCCTGATCTAAACGTTGTCCGAGTTGAGATTCGGCCACCGTTGCGGTGAGTTGTACTTGTTGTGCCATATGCAGCTTCTTCGTTAACGTTGGGTTTTCACGGCGATGCCGTTTAATATAATGTGCTATTGTACCTGGTCTTTGTCGGGAGCTTAACGGACAGTCTCCCGGAATAACACCCTGAGGATAATCAAAACGTCATGACGCGTATGAAATATCTGGTGGCGGCAGCCACGTTGAGCCTGGCGCTGGCAGGTTGCTCCACATCCAAGGATGCGGTTCCCGACAACCCACCTTCGGAAATCTATGCTACCGCGCAGCAAAAACTGCAGGACGGTAACTTCAAGGGCGCGATTACGCAACTCGAAGCGTTAGATAACCGCTATCCTTTCGGGCCGTATTCCCAGCAGGTCCAGCTGGATTTGATTTACGCCTACTATAAGGCCGCCGACTTGCCGATGGCTCAGGCATCCATCGATCGCTTCATGCGTCTGAACCCGACGCACCCGAACATCGATTACGTGATGTACATGCGCGGCCTGACCGACATGGCGCTCGATGACAGCGCGCTGCAGGGCTTCTTCGGGGTTGACCGTTCGGACCGCGATCCTCAGCACGCTCGCGCTGCGTTCCGCGACTTCAGCCAGTTGATTCAGCAATACCCGAACAGCCAATACGCGACCGACGCCAACAAGCGTTTGGTGTATCTGAAAGACCGTTTGGCCAAGTATGAGCTTTCGGTGGCGGAATACTACACTAAACGCGGTGCTTACGTCGCGGTCGTTAATCGCGCCGAGCAGATGTTGCGTGAATTCCCGGATACCAAAGCGACGCACGACGTGTTGCCGCTGATGGAAAATGCCTACAAGCAGCTGCAGCTGAACGGCCAGGCTGACAAAGTGGCCAAAGTGATCGCCGCCAACCCGCAATAAGCGTGCTTCGGCACAGGCAGAAAAACCAAACGGCAGCCAAGGCTGCCGTTTTCATTGGCGTCGACCTGGTTTTTACTGGAAAAATACACAAGTAAAAACACGGTGTTAGCTAGTACTCCTCACCGGTCAACTCATCGATAATGCGCCATCCGGCGGCAACTCTCAAGCATTAGATAGCCAATTCAAATGCTGAATCACAGATTGAACTAACTTTGCAAAAAGTGACAAAAAATCGTGATTTACATCACGCATTTAAACAAAAAGCGGGGTATGCTGGATTCACCAAGACGGAAAGACAGAGAGGTAAGTTATATGACATTGAACATTACCAGCAAACAAATGGATATCACTCCCGCAATCCGCAATCACGTCGAAGACCGTCTCACCAAACTGGAAAAATGGCAGACCCAGCTGATTAACCCGCATATCGTCTTATCCAAAGAACCGCAAGGGTTTGTCGCCGATGCTACCATTACCACGCCTAACGGCCCGCTGGTCGCCAGCGCCAAACATGATGACATGTATACCGCCGTTAATGAGCTGATCGCCAAGCTGGAGCGCCAGCTGAACAAGGTGCAGCACAAAGGCGAAGCGCGCCGCTGCAACGCCAGCGTGAAAGACATCGTGCCGGAAGTCACGCAAGAGCAGGAATAACCGTCCGACTGCGGTTGCCGCATCAAACGCGCCCGAGGGCGCGTTTTTTGTCGGGTATTTTTGTTGACGGGGTAAAAACCAACGGTTACTTTAAAACCTGTTCGCATTAACCTTAGGTAGACCATGCCACGCACACCGTTTTTCTTCGCATTCTTTTTTACCTTCCCCTGACTGGGAGGCGTTTCGTCGTGTGAGAAAGAATGCGAAGACGAACAATAAGGCCTCCTGGAGACAGGGGGCTTTTTTTATGGCTGTTTTACAACGAATAAGAACTGAAGGCGGAAGCTGATTATGACTGACAACCCGTTATTGGTGCTGCGCGAGCGCATCAGCGCACTGGACTTGAAACTGTTGGCCCTGCTGGCGGAACGCCGTGAGCTGGCGATCGAAGTCGGCAAGACCAAACTGCACTCTCATCGTCCGATCCGCGACAAAGAGCGCGAACGCGATCTGCTGGATGCGCTGATCGCCGCCGCCAAACCTTACGACCTGGACGGCTTCTACGTCACCCGCCTGTTCCAACTGATTATCGAAGATTCCGTCCTGACCCAGCAGGCGCTGCTGCAGCACCAGCTCAACCCCGTCAGCCAACACTCCGCCCGCATCGCCTTTCTCGGCCCGAAAGGTTCTTACTCACATCTGGCGGCACGCCAATACGCCGCCCGCCATTTCGATCGGCTGATCGAATGCGGTTGCCAAAAGTTTCAGGATATCTTCACCCAGGTGGAAACCGGCCAGGCGGACTACGCAATTTTGCCGATCGAGAATACCAGTTCCGGTTCGATTAACGAGGTGTACGATCTGCTGCAACACACCAGCCTGTCGATCGTCGGCGAACTGACCAACCCGATCGACCACTGTGTTCTGGTGGCCGGCGACAGCGATCTTAACCAGATTGAAACCGTCTACAGCCACCCGCAGCCGTTCCAACAGTGCAGCCAGTTCCTTAACCGCTTCCCGCACTGGAAAATCGAGTACACCGAAAGCACCGCCGCGGCGATGGAGAAAGTCGCCAAGCTGAATTCGCCGAAGGTGGCGGCGCTGGGCAGTGAGGCCGGCGGCGCGTTGTACGGGCTGCAGGTGCTGGAACACAACCTCGCCAACCAGCAGCAGAACATCACTCGCTTCATCGTCCTGGCGCGCAAAGCGATCGACGTATCTGAACAGGTGCCGGCCAAAACCACGCTGATCATGGCGACCGGCCAACAATCCGGCGCGTTGGTCGAAGCGCTGCTGGTTCTGCGCGACAACGGCATCATCATGACCAAACTGGAATCACGCCCGATCAACGGCAATCCGTGGGAAGAGATGTTTTATATCGATGTGCAGGCCAACCTGCGTGCCGACGCGATGCAAAAAGCGCTGCGCGATCTGGCGCCAATCACCCGCTCGCTGAAGGTCCTGGGCTGCTACCCGAGCGACACCGTGGTGCCGGTCAACCCATCCTGAAACCATAAAAAAAGGTTCGGCCAAGCCGAACCTTTTACGTTTACCGCCCGCGTTTTACTGTCGGCTGTCGTTAGCCTGTCGCAACAGCGTGCGGCTCTCCACCAGGAAGCGTTGGGCGTAATCGCCAAACCAGTGCTCCACCTTGCGGAAACTGTCGATAAACGCCTGTTTGTCGCCATGCTCCAACAGCGTTATCGCCTCGCCGAAGCGCTGGTAGTAACGCTTAATCAGCGCCACGTTTTCTTCCGACGACATAATGATATCGGCGTACAGCTGCGGATCCTGCGCAAACAGGCGGCCAACCATCGCCAGCTCCAGCCGGTAGATCGGCGAGGAGAGCGCCAGCAACTGCTCCAGTTGCACGTTCTCTTCCGCCAGATGCAACCCGTAGGCGAAGGTGGCGAAGTGCCGCAGCGCCTGAATAAACGCCATGTTCTGATCGTGTTCGACCGCGCTGATGCGATGCAGCCGCGCGCCCCACACCTGCAGCTGTTCAAGCAGCCATTGGTAAGCCTCCGGCTGGCGGCCGTCGCAGTAAACCACCACCTGCTTCGCCACGCTGCCCACGTCCGGGCCGAACATCGGGTGCAGCCCGACCACTGGGCCGCTGTGCGCCGCCAACATCGCGTGCAGCGGGCGGTTCTTCACCGACGCCAAATCCACCAGAATACAGTCGGCAGGCAGCGTCGGCAGGCGGCTTATCACCTGCTCGGTCACGTGGATCGGCACGCTGACGATCACCATGCCGGCGTCTGCCAGCAGCTGTTCCGCCTGCGGCCAATCTTCCTGATCCAGTACCCTGACCTGATAACCCGACAGCGTCAGCAAACGGTTGAACAGCCGTCCCATCTGGCCGTTGCCGCCGATGATGACGATCGGCCGCAGCTGCGGACACAAAGTTTTAAAGCCTTTATCGTTCTCGCTGACGTAGGATTCGCGCATCACGCGGCGCAAAACGTCCTCGATCAAATCCGGCGGCACCCCGAGGTTTTCCGCCTCCTGGCGACGCGAGGCCAGCATCGCGGCTTCGCGCTCCGGTACGTAAACCGGCAGGCCATGACGGCTTTTCACTTCGCCCACTTCCGCTACCAGATGCAGGCGTTTCGCCAGCAGATCCAGCAGCGCTTTATCCACCTCATCGATTTGATCGCGCAGCGCGGTCAGTTCTGCCACCATAACTTACTTTTCTCCCGTACGGGCCGTCAGCACAGCGCCGAGTTCCTGATGCATATGGCGCAACAGGGTTTCCGTGCTCTCCCAGTTGATGCAGGCGTCGGTGACGGACACACCGTAACGCATGTCTGCACGCGGCTGTTCGGAAGACTGATTGCCCTCATGCAGATGGCTCTCCAGCATAATGCCGGTGATTGAGCGGTTACCCGCCTTGATCTGCTCCACCACGGACTCGGCCACCGCCGGCTGACGGCGATAGTCTTTATTCGAGTTGCCATGGCTGCAATCTATCATCAAGGACGGGTGGAGTCCCGCCTCAAGCATCTGTTTTTCACAGGCCGCAACGTGCTCAGCGCTGTAGTTCGGAGTTTTGCCGCCGCGCAGGATCACGTGCCCATCCGGGTTGCCCTGCGTCTGCAGCAGGCAAACCTGGCCTGCCTGGTTGATGCCGACGAAGCGGTGCGGCATAGCAGCGGCGCGCATGGCGTTGATGGCGGTACCCAAACTGCCGTCGGTGCCGTTTTTGAACCCGACCGGCATCGACAGGCCGGAGGCCATTTCGCGGTGGGTCTGCGATTCGGTGGTGCGCGCACCGATCGCCGACCAGCTGAACAAATCCCCCAGGTACTGCGGGCTGTTCGGATCCAACGCTTCGGTAGCCAACGGCAAGCCCATGCCCACCAGATCCAGCAACAGGCGACGCGCGATATGCAAGCCTGCTTCAACGTCAAACGAACCGTCCATGTATGGATCGTTGATCAAACCTTTCCAGCCGACAGTGGTTCTGGGTTTTTCAAAGTAGACGCGCATAACGATATACAGCTGATCGCTCAAGTCAGCCGCCAGGGTTTTCAAACGACGGGCATAGTCCAGCGCCGCGTCCGGATCGTGGATCGAACAAGGCCCGCACACCACCAACAGGCGATGATCGCGCCCCTGCAAAATGTTGGCGATAGTGTTGCGCGCAGTGGCGATCTCATTTTCGTCGCCGGCGCTGAGCGGGAACTGGTTCTTCAGCTCCTCCGGCGTGATGAGAACCTGTTCTGCACTGATGTGTACGTTATTGAGCGCGTCTTTTTGCATGATGCTATTCCTGTCGTTTGGCGTTATGCGTTGAAATGGAACATTGAGCGTTTCAGGGCTCTACCCTATCACGATATGTAAAGTTTTCAATCCATTTTCCGTAAATAAAAAATTACCATAATCATCCTGATTAAATAACTGTTGAAAAAGGCTTGTAAAAACCAGTTAAAATACAATAAATACATGGGATTAACGGATCACAAAGCCCGTCACCCCACATTAGCCACCCGGTCTAAGAAAAATGAGCATTCGTAAATAAATATGTACACTTAGTTTTACAGCGAAAATACGCCGCCGATCTCGGCACCGACGCCTGTGCAAAGCAGGATCAGCACGAAATGCCGCCAAAAGCGATGATTTTAAGTAGAAGAAAAGCGAATAAATGAGGGATAAAAATTAAAAACTTAAGCTAATGGCGGCTATTTTTGTCGCCGAAATGAACCGATATAATGTGACCGTCATCAACAATAACTCCCCTTAACAACTGGATCCAAGATGCTCTCTTCTCGCGCTCGTCGCGCTTTTCCGCTGTATATTTGCTGCTTAACGACTTTCACCAGTGTTTCAGCCCTTGCCGACAATACGCTTTTCACCGCGATGGACGATCCGGCCACCGCCAAGAAACCGTTCGAAGGCAACGTGCAGGCGGGCTACAACGCCCAGTCAGGCAACTCGCAGAGCTCCACCCTGTTGGCCAACACCAACATGACCTGGTTCAACAGCGACGCGGCGTACAGCCTGTGGGGGGCGGCCAACAACACCACCTCCTCCAACGTGCGCTCGTCCGAAAAATACCAGGCCGGTGGCCGTACGCGCTATAACCTGACAGATCGCAACTACCTGTTCGGTCAGGCCAGCTGGCTGAGTGACCGTTTCAACGGTTACGACTCACGCTCCACGCTGACCGGCGGCTACGGCCGTCAACTCCTTAACGGGCCGCTCAGTGACCTGCGGGTGGAATTCGGTCCCGGCGTGCGCCATGATGAATACCATGGCGGCGGCCGCTCGACCAAGGGACTGGCCTATGGTGCGGCCAACTATTCCTATCAGTTGACCGACAACACCAAGTTCATTCAGGGCGTTTCCGCGCTGGCGAACGAAGAAACCACGCTGAACTCGGAAAGCGCGTTGAACGTGGCGATCAATGATCGCTTCTCATTGCGCGTGGCTTACACCGTGACCTACAACAGCAAACCGCCGGCCTCAGCGCCGAAGAACACAGATACCACCACCTCGGTCACGCTGGTCTACGGCCTGTAATCTCCCCCATTATTTCTCGAAGCCCATCATCGATGGGCTTTTTTTATGCCGCCCCCCTCCCTCTTTTGCACAATCTGCTAAAAATATTCACCTCACCCATTGACGACTTTAGCAAATAGCTTAATACTGTATGCATATACAGTAATTATCATACAGGCCAGGAGCATGATGGATATCGATAGCAAGCTGTCTCGCATTGATGCCTCCGGCTCTCGAGATTCTGTAAACGAAGCGAGCATAAGGCTATGGAGAAAATAACCTCATTCATCACCTACGCCATGGCGTTGTTTCTCGCCTGGCTCGGCAAGCTGTCTCCGCAGGACATTGCCTTTTTAGTCGGTGCGGCGGTAGGCATCGGCACGTTTCTGGTGAACTGGTACTACCGACGTAAAAGCCTGCAGATCTTGAAGGCCATTGAGCGCAATGCGACATCGCGGAGGAAAATTTACGATGAGTGCAACCGTTAAGCGCTGCAGCGTCGCCGCCGTTTTGGCCATCGCCGTGCTGTTGCCGTCATTTGGCGAGCTGCAAACCTCAGAAGCCGGCCTCAGGCTGATCGCCGATCTCGAAGGTTGCCGCCTGTCGCCTTACCAGTGCAGCGCCGGGGTGTGGACGCAGGGCATTGGGCACACCGCTGGCGTCATCCCTGGTAAAGCGATCGATGAACACAAAGCCGCGATGGATTTGGTCGACGATGTTCGCCGCACCGAGCGCGGCATGGCCGCCTGCCTGCCGGATACGCTCTCGCAACAAACCTATGATGCGGCGATCGCCTTCGCCTTCAATGTGGGCGTCAGCGCAGCCTGCCACTCTACGCTGGTCGCGCTGCTGCAACAGCGCCAGTGGCGGCAGGCCTGCGATCAGTTGCCACGCTGGGTTTACGTAAACGGAAAGAAAAACAAAGGGCTGGAACAGCGACGCGCCATGGAACGCGCACTGTGTTTGCAGGGCATTGCCTCATGATGACGAGTTCGCTCGCCAAAGGATGATGCCACACCAATTTACTTAATTTGTTCAAGGGGGTTCTTATGATGCACTGTCCACTATGCGGTCACGTGGCCCACACTCGCTCCAGCCGCTATCTGAGCGAGTCGACCAAAGAGCGTTACCATCAATGCCGCAACATCAATTGCAGCTGCACGTTCGCCACGCACGAGTCCGTTGCACGGGTGATCGTCAAACCTGGCGATGATATTGTCCCGGCGCAGCCGCACCCGCCGGAGAATCAACATAAACAAAGCGCCGCCGCGCTGTAATGCCAAAAGCCTGCTGATGGAGGCTTTTTAATGTCGCGGCCAGGCAGCTAAGGCCTCGCAAATGCAACGTGATAGATTTTTCAGATAAAAAAAGGGGTTGGCATAATGCCAACCCCTGATAACTATTAACTTTTGGATGCAGCGTTAGCCAACGCGGTTCAGACGCTCTTTGATACGAGCAGCCTTACCAGTACGCTCACGCAGGTAGTACAGTTTAGCTTTACGAACGGCGCCACGACGTTTAACAGTAATGCTGTCGATTACTGGGGAGTGAGTCTGGAATACGCGCTCAACACCTTCGCCGTTGGAAATCTTACGAACAGTGAATGCAGAGTGCAGACCGCGGTTACGGATAGCGATAACCACGCCCTCGAATGCCTGCAGACGTTTTTTGCTACCTTCAACGACCCATACCTTCACTTCCACGGAATCACCCGGACGGAATGCAGGTACGTCTTGTTTCATCTGCTCTTGTTCAAGTTGCTTAATAATGTTGCTCATAATATGTCTCTTACCCTAGGTAAACTGATATATCGGTCCCGTCTGATGTCAGACGTTTCCTTCATAGTCCTGTTGCCTGGCCTGATGTTCCCGTTGGAACTCAGCCAGCAACACCGCTTGCTCGTCAGTCAGAGCTAGGCTTTCTAGAAGTTCAGGTCTTCTAAGCCAGGTTCGGCCCAGCGACTGCTTTAAGCGCCAGCGACGTATCTCGGCATGGTTGCCCGACAGCAGAACCGGCGGTACCTCCATCCCTTCCAACACCTCGGGGCGGGTATAGTGCGGGCAGTCCAGCAATCCGTCGGCGAAGGAGTCTTCCTCCGCTGAGGCCTGATGGCCCAGCACACCCGGTATGAAACGGGCGACTGAATCAATCAGGGTCATCGCCGGCAGTTCCCCGCCGCTGAGAACGTAATCGCCGATTGACCATTCTTCGTCAATTTCGGTTTGGATTACGCGCTCGTCTATCCCTTCGTAACGGCCGCACACCAGAATCATCTTCTGATTGGCCGCCAGTTCGCACACGCCAGTTTGATCCAGCTTGCGCCCCTGAGGTGACAGATAAATCACCTTTGCTCCCTCGCCTGCCGCTGCTTTCGCCGCATGAATGGCTTCCCGTAAAGGTTGCACCATCATCAGCATTCCCGGGCCGCCGCCGTAAGGGCGATCGTCCACGGTACGATGCCGGTCGTAGGTGAAGTCGCGCGGACTCCAACACTGCACGCTCAGCAGGCCATTTTTTACTGCCCGGCCAGTCACCCCGTAATCGGTGATAGCGCGGAACATCTCAGGAAACAGGCTTACAATACCGATGAACACAAGCCAATCCCCTTACCGTTATTCCACTTGCTTCGACCGTTTGATCCGGGGGTCAAAAACCAGGATCCCAATCTGCCTCAATCACGCGAGCAGTGAGATCGACTTTCTTGATAACCTGCCCATGAAGAAACGGAATCAACCGCTCCTTCATGCCGAACGCATCTTTCAGGTTCGCTTTCACAACCATCACATCGTTCGAGCCGGTTTCCATCATATCGATGACTTTACCCAGCTCGTAGCCGGCGGAGGTGACTACCTGGCAGCCCATCAGGTCTTTCCAGTAGTAATCATCACCCTCCAACGGAGGAAGTTGATCGGAATCCACCATAATCTCGCGATTAGTCAGCAGATTCGCCGCGTCCCGATCGTCAATGCCTTTGACTTTGATGATCAGATCCTGACTGTGGCGCTTCCAGTCTTCCAACTCGATATGCTGCCACTGACCCGCCTGCTGGATAAACCACGGCTGATAGTCAAAAATGCTTTCGGCGTTCTCGGTGGATGAAAACACTCTGAGCCAACCACGAATGCCGTAAGCGGAACCCATTTTACCGAGTACAATCGGCTGCTTAGGCGCTACCGGTTTGAGTTGCTTGCTCATTGCCACCACCGCGACAGATTAAGCTGCTTTCTTAGCGTCTTTGATCAGCGCGTGAACGCGATCAGAAACGGTTGCACCCAGACCAACCCAGTGCTCGATGCGGTCCAGGTCCAGACGCAGTGCTTCAGCCTGACCGGAAGCGATCGGGTTGAAGAAGCCTACGCGCTCGATGAAACGACCATCACGAGCGTTGCGGCTGTCGGTCACTACTACTTGATAGAACGGACGCTTTTTAGCGCCGCCACGTGCCAAACGAATTGTTACCATAACATCCTCTTTAGTTAATAAAACAGCCGGGCCCCATTGAGGGACGGGGCCCGGTTGCAATATAAAAAGCCCGAAAATTTTACTCATTTTGGCGCAAAAAGCAATCTAAAGCGTCGATCGCAGGGGACAACTTTTGCAGCCTGTCAAATTTCGGGCGGTTTTCACCGCGAACGGCGAATGCTGAAAGCGCCCGCACTCGGCGTGCGGAAGCCCGTCAGCGGCCAGGGAAGCCCGGCGGCATCATACCTTTCATGCCGCGCATCATCTTCGCCATACCGCCTTTTTTCATCTTCTTCATCATACGCTGCATTTCGTCGAACTGCTTCAGCAAGCGGTTGACGTCCTGCACCTGCATGCCGGCCCCCATCGCGATGCGGCGCTTGCGCGAGCCCTTGATGATTTCCGGTTTGGCACGCTCTTTCAGCGTCATCGAGTTGATGATCGCCTCCATGCGCACCAGCACTTTGTCGTCCATCTGCGACTTGACGTTGTCCGGCAGTTGGCCGGCGCCCGGCAGCTTGCTCAGCATATTGGCCATGCCGCCCATGTTGCGCATCTGCTTGAGCTGCTCCAGGAAGTCGGTCAGATCGAAACCGTCGCCCTTCTTCAGCTTGTTGGCCAGCTTCTCTGCCTGCTCGCGGTCGACCTTGCTTTCGATATCTTCGATCAGCGACAGCACGTCGCCCATGCCCAGGATGCGCGATGCCACGCGATCCGGGTAAAACGGCTCCAGCGCTTCGGTCTTCTCGCCGACGCCAAGGAACTTGATCGGCTTGCCGGTGATATGGCGGATGGACAACGCGGCACCGCCGCGCGCATCGCCGTCGACCTTGGTCAGCACCACGCCGGTCAGCGGCAGCGCTTCGTTAAACGCCTTGGCGGTATTGGCGGCGTCCTGGCCGGTCATGGCGTCGACCACGAACAGGGTTTCCACCGGCTTGATCGCCGCGTGCACCTGTTTGATCTCGTCCATCATCGCTTCGTCAACGTGCAAGCGGCCGGCGGTATCGACAATAAGGACATCGTAGAACTTCAGCTTGGCCTGTTGCAGCGCGCGATTGACGATGTCGATCGGTTTTTCTTTGACGTCAGACGGGAAGAAGTCGATGCCGACGCCTTCCGCCAAGGTTTCCAGCTGTTTGATCGCCGCCGGGCGATAAACGTCCGCGGAAACCACCAACACTTTCTTCTTCTGTTTTTCTTTCAGGAACTTGCCGAGCTTACCGACGCTGGTGGTTTTACCGGCCCCCTGCAGGCCCGCCATCAGCACCACCGCCGGCGGCTGGGCCGCCAGATTCAGCTCGGTGTTGACTTCGCCCATCGCGGCGATCAGCTCGCCCTTGACGATCTTGACGAACTCCTGCCCCGGCGTCAGGCTTTTGTTGACTTCATGGCCAACCGCGCTCTCTTTGACGCGGTTGATGAAGTCGCGCACCACCGGCAGCGCAACGTCCGCTTCCAGCAATGCCATACGCACTTCACGCAGGGTTTCCTTGATATTCTCTTCGGTCAGCCGCCCGCGGCCGCTGATATTGCGCAACGTGCGCGACAATCGATCGGTTAAATTTTCAAACATCGTCTCATGCTCAACGTGTAATGACAGGCCGCTCCGGCGACACAATTGCGCCGATGATAACACGAAGCGCGCAGGATCTCTGCCTCAGCGTTGGAGATAGGTTGGAGTGAAACGCGCGCAACGCTATACTGACACTCCAATTAACCACGCCGAAGCAAAATTAAACGTTATGCCAGTTTTCTCCATTGTGGCTTTGATGGCCTACCTGCTCAGCCTTGGACTGATCATTCCCAGCTTGTTGCGGAAGAACAGCGCATACCGTCGGCTCGCCCTCGTCTCGGCGGTGGTGGCGTTGATTTGCCACGCCATCGCGCTTCAGCAGCGCATCTTTGACGTCAGCGCCGGGCAGAATCTCAGCCTGCTGAACATTGGTTCTATCGTCAGCCTGATCATCTGTTCGGTGATGACCTTCGTCGCTTCACGCGATCGCGGCTGGTTCCTGCTGCCGATCGTCTACAGCTTCGCGATGATCAATCTGGCCTTCGCCAGCTTCATGCCCGGCGAGTTCATCACTCACCTGGAAGCCAGCCCGGAATTGATGGTGCATATCGGCCTGGCGCTGTTCTCTTACGCCACCCTTATCATCGCCGCGCTCTACGCCTTACAGCTCGCCTGGCTCGACTACCTGTTGAAAAACAAAAAGCTGACCTTCAGCGCCGACATGCCGCCGCTGATGAGCATCGAGCGCAAGATGTTCCATATCACCCAGATCGGCGTGGTGCTGCTGACGCTCACCCTGTGCACCGGCCTGCTGTACATGGATAATCTGTTCAGCAAAGAGAACGTGCATAAAGCCGTGTTGTCGATCATGGCCTGGTTCGTGTATATCGTGTTGCTGTGGGGCCATTACCATGAAGGCTGGCGCGGCCGCCGCGTCGTCTGGTTCAGCTTCGCCGGCGCCTTCCTGCTGACGCTCGCCTACTTCGGCAGCCGTCTGATTCAACAGGTGATGGTGCGCTGAGCCAGCCCGGTTCAACTTTCCCTCTCTATAAGGAATACTGCATTGGAGCATGTGTCGACGGGGACCCTCATCATTATCCTGGTGATCATGATCGTGGTCTCCGCTTACTTCTCCGCCTCCGAAACCGGCATGATGACGCTCAACCGTTATCGCCTGCGCCACCTGTCCAAGCAGGGTAACCGTTCGGCGCGCCGGGTGGAGAAGCTGCTGCAAAAACCGGATCGGCTGATCGGCCTGGTGCTGATCGGCAACAACCTGGTCAACATCCTCGCCTCGGCGCTGGCGACCATCGTCGGCATGCGGCTGTATGGCGATCTCGGCGTGGCGATTGCGACCGGCGTGCTGACCTTCGCCGTGCTGTTGTTCGCCGAAGTGCTGCCGAAAACCTTCGCCGCGCTCTATCCGGAACGCATCGCCTTCCCCAGCAGCGTCCTGCTGGCCCCGTTGCAAAAGGTGATGTTCCCGCTGGTCTGGTTGCTCAACGGCATCACCAGCCTGACCTTGCGCCTGTTCGGTATCCGCACCAACGTGCGCATCAGCGACGCCGTCAGCAAGGATGAGCTGCGCACCATCGTGCGTGAATCCCAGTCGCAGATCTCCCGCCGCAATCAGGACATGCTGATCTCGGTGCTGGACCTGGAAAAGGTGACGGTCAACGACATCATGGTGCCGCGCACCGAGATCGTCGGCATCGACGTCAACGACGACTGGAAGTCGATCATGCGCCAGCTGACCCATTCGCCGCACGGCCGCATCGTGCTGTATCGCAGCTCGCTGGACGACGCGATCGGCATGCTGCGCGTGCGCGAAGCCTATCGCCTGATGACCGAGAAAAAAGAGTTCAACAAAGAGAACCTGCTGCGCGCCGCCGATGAGATCTACTTCGTACCGGAAGGCACGCCGCTCAACGTGCAGCTGGTGAAGTTCCAGCGCAACAAAGAGAAGGTCGGCATCGTGGTCGACGAGTACGGCGACATTCAGGGCCTGGTTACGGTGGAAGACATCCTCGAGGAGATCGTCGGCGACTTCACCACCTCGATGTCGCCGACGCTGGCGGAAGAAGTCACGCCGCAGAGCGACGGCTCGGTCTTGATCGACGGTACCGCCAACGTGCGGGAGCTGAACAAGGCCTTTAACTGGACTTTACCCGCCAATGAAGCTCGCACCGTCAACGGCATGCTGCTGGAAGAACTGGAAGAGATACCCGAAATCGGCACCCGGGTGCGTATCGGCCATTACGATATCGACATTCTCGACGTGCAGGGCAATATGATCAAACAGGTGCGGGTCACGCCGATCACCTCGCTGCAGTCCAGCATCGGCCATCACTAACCCTCCGCCAGAACGTAAAAAAGACGCGAAATCGCGTCTTTTTTGTCTCTGCGGGAAACGTACGGTTAGATATGCAGCTCCTGCAGCTTCTCTTTCGGCAGCGCCAGTTCGTCGTTGTGGTTCACCACCACGCCGTTATCCAGAATGTGCTTGGCGATTTCCTGCGCTTCTTCCAGCGAGTGCATGTGGTAGGTACCACACTGGTACTCGTTCAGCTCAGGGATCTTGCGCTGGTCGGTCACTTTCAGCACGTCAGCCATCGCCGCTTTCCAGGCATCGGCAACGCGCTGCTCTTCCGGCACGCCGATCAGGCTCATGTAGAAACCGGTGCGACAGCCCATTGGGGAGATGTCGATAATCTCCACGCCCTGGCCGTTCAGGTGGTCGCGCATAAAGCCGGCGAATAGGTGTTCCAGCGTGTGAATGCCGCGTTCGGGCATCACTTCCAGGTTCGGGCGGCAAAAGCGCAGATCAAATACCGTGATGGTATCGCCATGAGGCGTTTTCATGGTTTTCGCAACGCGGACAGCCGGGGCTGCCATACGGGTATGATCGACGGTAAAGCTATCCAGCAATGGCATTTCGCTACCTCCTCGTAAAAGAGCATTTATTTCGAAACTTTTTTTCCTAACCGGGAAACCTTTTCCAACCCTGCGAGTCTGAGTATGTGAAAGACGCGCATTTGTTATCATCATCCCTGTCATCAGAGATGCATATTTGGCCACATTGATGTGGCCTTTTTCTTTTTCAGCTTCCGCCGTTTTGCTTCAGGAACGCTTCAAAGCTTAGCGTATCATTGGCTTCTATGTCGCGTTGACGCTGCCAAGAGGCTTCCCGCTCTTTATCCAGCTCGGCTTCGTTCAGGATTTCCAACGGTTCTTCCAGCAATGTCTGGCGATACTGCTCCGCCAGCTGCAGACCGACGCGTCCGGTGCCTTCCGCCTTCATCGCCTTCAGAATGCGCGCGGAGAAGGTCAGCTCAGGATCGTCAAACGCGGCGACCAGCTCATCGCACACCTGCTGGTATTGACGGTTGCCGGCTTCGCCGTCCAACACTTCCGCGACCCGACGCAGATCGGCGAACAGCGCCTTGCCCACTTTTTCCAACGGTTCATGGCTGGCGCCACAGCCGATGCCGATGGTCTGGCCCGGCTTGCGCCCTTCCAGAATCACCCGGTTCCAGTTCTTGCGCGTGCACAGCAGTTCATCGCTGCTCATCTCCGGCGCATCGGCCAGCGCGCACCACACCAGGAACAGATCCAGGAAACGCGCCTGCACCGCATCCACGCCGATCGGCGAGAACGGGTTGATATCCAGCGAACGCACTTCGATGTATTCGATACCGCCGCGCAGCAGCGCGTCTGACGGCGTCTCGCCGCTTTTGGTCACGCGCTTCGGCCGGATCGGCGCATACAGCTCGTTCTCGATTTGCAGCACGTTGCTGTTCAACTGCAGGTAGCGATCACCCTCTTTCACGCCCAGCTTGGCGAACTCTTCGGAAGGCGTAACGATCGCCCGCTTCAAACCGGCCACATAGCTGTGCAGATCGTTGAAGGTGATGCCCAGATTACTTTGCGACTTGTTGGTATAACCCAGGTCGCTCAGACGCAGCGAGGTGGCGTACGGCAGGTAGCACATCCCCTGCTCGGTGCGTTCGAACGGCAGAGTGGTCTCGCGCCCTTTGAGGAACGAAGAACAAATGGCCGGCGATGCGCCGAACAGATACGGGATCACCCAACCGAAACGGTAGTAGTTGCGGATCAGGCGGAAATACCCCGCCGAGATCTGCTCTTTACCACTTTCTGCGTCCTGCACGCCAGCCCAGGCCTGCCAAAACTCCAGCGGCAGCGAGAAGTTGTAGTGCACGCCGGAAATGGTCTGCATCAGCGCGCCATAGCGATTCTTCAACCCTTCGCGGTACAGCGTCTTCATGCGGCCGATGTTCGAAGAACCGAACTGCGCCAGCTCAATATCCTGCTCGGCTTCGATAAAGCACGGCATGCTGAGCGGCCACATGCGCTCATCGCCAATGTTGCGCGCCACGTAGCGATGAATATCGCGCAGGAACGTCAGCAGGTGATCGATATTGTCATCAACCGGCGTAATGAACTCTAACAGCGCCTCGGCGAAATCCGTGGTGATCCAGTGATGCGTCAATGCCGCCCCCAGCTTTTCCGGATGCCCGGTAGTCGCCAAGGTGCCGTTCGGCGTGACTCGCAGCGTTTCACGCTCGATGCCGCGACGAATGCCTTTTAATGCCTGAGGATGGGCTTCCAACCAAGAAAGCGCCTGTGATACGTCCGGGATCAAATTGACCTCCCGCTTCTAAAAACAATAACTCGTAAGCATACTGAATCCGCACCCGAGAGAATATTGAGTTATATTCACTTGGTTACTGCCACCAGGCGATGCCCTGTACCGTTATCATAGTCAAAACGATGTAACGCAGCGCCTTTCCGATACACAGAAACAGCGCGACAGAGCCCCAGGGCATGCGCAGCCAACCTGCCAACACGCACAACAAATCGCCCACCACCGGCACCCAACTGAGCAACAGCGCAGCCGGGCCGAAGCGTTGCAGCCACCCGAGCGCCGTTGCCAGCCCCCGCTGTGGTTTCAACGCCGGTAACAGGCGCCCGATAATGACATTGGTCAAGCCGCCCAGCGTGTTGCCCAGGGTCGCAGCCAGCACCAGCAACTCCGGCGAGACGCGACTCTGGGTCAGCAAAGCGACCAGAACGATTTCTGAATTTCCCGGCAGCAGCGTCGCACTGAGGAAGCTGCTGCCAAATAACGATATTACGGCTAGCGTACTACTCACAGCGTGCGAACGTCTACCACGTCCATACCGGCGCTTTTTGCCGCCTGAATGCCGAACTCGGCGTCTTCAAACACCACGCACTTTTCCGGCGGCACGCCGATAAGTTCGGCGCAACGCAGGAAGGTGTCCGGCTCCGGTTTATGGCGCTGTACGTCGTCCGCACCGACGATCGCGTCGAAGCAGTTGAACAGGCCGAGATGACGCAGCAGCATTTCCGCCATGCGGTGCTCGCTGCCGGTACCGACCGCCATCGGACGGCGACCGTGATAGGATTTTACCACCTCGATCAGCGGCAACGGGCGCACGCTGTCCAACAGCATCGCCTCCACCGCGCGGGTTTTCTCCGCCGCCAGATGATGGGGATCGAGATCGGCCTGGTGGCTGGCGATAATCGCCTGAGCGATGCGCCAGGTCGGTGAACCGCTCAGCGCCACCATAGCCGCTTCATCAAACGTCATGCCATAACGCGACAGCACTTCACTCCACGCTTTGCGGTGCGTTGGCTCGGTGTCCAGAATCGTGCCGTCCATGTCGAAAATAAGACCTTGATAGCGGTCGTACATCGTTACTCCATGATCGTTGAGGAAAGAAAACTACTTTAGCGTAAAGCCGTTGGGTTGTCGCTGACTGCGTCATAGCGGAATGTGCTGTGAGCGTTCGGGTGCAAAGAAGAAAAGGAGTGAAGAGAGAATGGCTAAATGCTGAAAAGCGAAAAACCCGCCAGGGCGGGTTTCTCTTAGATGGTGCATTCGGGAGGATGATTCGGCGCCAACGCCTCACCCTGCGGGCCGTTGCTAAAGCAACGTTATCCTCCCCAAGGACACTTTCTTTTTACCACCCGCATGACGCTTTCTCTTCGCGATACGGGAGGTTAAACATGGTGCATCCGGGAGGATTCGAACCTCCGACCGCTCGGTTCGTAGCCGAGTACTCTATCCAGCTGAGCTACGGATGCATGACTGTTTTTGCCGCTTGTCTGTTTCACGAATAACAGAAAAGCAAAAACCCGCTAAGGCGGGCTTCTCTTAGATGGTGCATCCGGGAGGATTCGAACCTCCGACCGCTCGGTTCGTAGCCGAGTACT
>NZ_JALBYS010000063.1:0-21507 GCF_022678525.1 Serratia sp. PGPR-27
GCGCAGGCTTAGCCTGAGCGGGCAACGCGGCGGCAGTCGCGGCGAGCAGCGCCAGAATACGCAGTACTGACATGGGGAGTCCTTTCAACTCAACGAATCGGTCAAAGGGTAACGGTACCCGGTTAAACCGCTAGCCAATAGAACACAAAAAGCCGCGCGGGTGAAGCCGTCACCGCGCGCCCGGCAAGACTTTTCTCTGCTCGGATTGCTCTTATAACGCACAGAATGCTGCAAAAAACGTCGTTTGCCTGCTAGGCTTAGGGTTCATTATCCCACAAGGAACAGGAGAGCAGCATGTTTGGAAAAGCGGAAGACAAAGCCAATGAAGCCGCAGGCGCGGTAGAAGAAGCGTTCGGCAAAGCCGTTGATTCGCCGGAGCATCAGGTGCGCGGCGCGGCGCGCAAATACGCCTCCCAGGCCAGCTATGCCGCCCGTGACGCCGCGGACAGCGTAAGAACGCAGGTGGAAGCCAACCCGCTGGCCGGCGTGGCCGTTGCGGCGGCGGTCGGCATCGTTTTCGGCTTCCTGCTGGGACGCAAATAAGCGGCGAACGCGCCGCTCGACAACAGGCCCGTTACGGGCCTTTTTTTCGCCTGTGTGCAAACTTTCATCTATCACAGCCATCGCTTAAAAAAACCAACGCCTTCAACTACGATTAGTTTGTGACCAGAGCGAGGCTCTGCGATCCGACGGATAACCCTATGAGGATTATCACCATTATCCATGCTGTTTAAGCCGCTCTCCTTCACGCGGCTAAGAAAGGTTGATTATGGCTCGCACCACCCCTATCGAACGTTACCGCAATATCGGCATCTCCGCGCATATCGATGCCGGCAAGACCACCACCACCGAGCGGATTCTGTTTTACACCGGGGTCAGCCACAAGCTGGGTGAAGTGCATGACGGCGCGGCGACCATGGACTGGATGGCGCAGGAACAGGAGCGCGGCATCACCATCACCTCGGCGGCCACCACCTGCTTCTGGAACGGCATGCAGCATAACTATCCGCAGCACCGCATCAATATCATCGATACCCCCGGGCACGTCGATTTCACCATTGAAGTGGAACGCTCGATGCGCGTGCTGGACGGCGCCGTGATGGTCTATGACTCGGTGGGCGGCGTGCAGCCGCAGTCGGAAACCGTCTGGCGCCAGGCCAACAAGTACAAGGTGCCGCGGCTGGCGTTCGTCAACAAGATGGACCGCATCGGCGCGGATTTTTTCCGCGTGCGCAAAATGATGATCGAGCGCCTGAAAGCCAACCCGGTGCCGATCGTTATCCCTATCGGCGCCGAAGATCACTTCAGCGGCGTGGTGGATCTGGTGCGGATGAAGGCCATTCTGTGGGACGAGGCCTCGCAGGGCATGAACTTCAGCTTCGAAGAGATCCCGGCAGAGCTGCGCGATTCGGCGCAGGAGTGGCGTGAAAACATGATTGAGGCCGCCGCCGAAGCCTCGGAAGAACTGATGGAGAAATACCTCAACCAGGTGCCCCTGAGCGAAGAGGAGATCGCCCACGGGCTGCGGGTGCGCACCGTCGCCGGTGAAATCCAGCCGATGCTGTGCGGCTCGGCGTTCCGCAACAAAGGGGTGCAGCGCATGCTGGACGCGGTGATCGAGCTGATGCCCTCGCCGCTCGATGTGCCGCCGATGGAAGGCCACGGCGAACACGATGAAATCATCACCCGCAAAGCAGATGACAACGAAAAGTTCTCGGCGCTGGCGTTCAAGCTGATGACCGATCCGTTCGTCGGCCAGCTGACCTTCGTGCGCGTCTACTCCGGGGTACTGGCCAAAGGCAGCAGCGTTTACAACCCGATCAAAGGCAAAAAGGAGCGCATCGGCCGGATCGTGCAAATGCACGCCAACGATCGTAAGGACATCGACGAGCTGCACGCCGGCGACATCGCCGCCTGCGTTGGCCTGAAGGATGTCACCACCGGCGATACGCTGTGCGATCCCGGCGCCATCATCACGCTGGAGCGCATGACCTTCCCCGAGCCGGTGATCGCCCAGGCGATCGAGCCGAAAACCAAGGGCGACCAGGAGAAAATGGGCATCGCGCTGCAGCGCCTCTCTTCGGAAGATCCGTCGTTCCGGGTGCGCACCGATGAAGAATCCGGCCAGACCATTATCTACGGCATGGGCGAGCTGCACCTGG
Organism: Serratia sp. PGPR-27; assembly: GCF_022678525.1. Classification (NCBI taxonomy): domain Bacteria; kingdom Pseudomonadati; phylum Pseudomonadota; class Gammaproteobacteria; order Enterobacterales; family Yersiniaceae; genus Serratia; species Serratia sp. PGPR-27. The sequence goes on from NZ_JALBYS010000063.1 coordinate 2,163, forward strand.
AGATTATCGTCGATCGCATGCGCCGTGAATTCGGGGTGGAGACCACCACCGGCAAGCCGCAGGTGTCGTACCGCGAAACCATCCGCAAACGGGTGGCCGACGTGGAAGGCAAGTTCGTGCGCCAGTCCGGCGGTAAAGGGCAATACGGCCATGTGGTGCTGACCGTCGAGCCGAACGAACCCGGCAAAGGCTTCGAGTTCTTCGATGAAATCAAGGGCGGCGTCATTCCCGGCGAGTTTATCCCGGCGGTGAAAAAAGGCGTGCTCGAGGCGCTGAACAACGGCGTGCTGGCCGGTTATCAGGTAGTGGACGTCAAGGTGCACCTGACCTTCGGTTCTTACCATGACGTCGACTCGTCGGAACAGGCGTTCCGCATGGCGGCGATCTTCGGCTTCAAGGACGCCTGCCGCCTGGCGGATCCGGTGATCCTGGAGCCCATCATGTCGGTGGAGGTAGAAACGCCGGAGGATTACGCCGGCAACGTGATGGGCGATCTCTCCTCACGCCGCGGTCTGGTGCAGGGCATGGAAGAGATCCCGGGTGGCGGCGGCAAGGAAATCCGCGCCAAGGTGCCGCTGTCCGAGATGTTCGGCTACTCGACCACCCTGCGTTCGATGTCGCAGGGCCGCGCCACCTACACCATGGAATTCAGCCACTACGCCGAAGCGCCGCGCAACGTGGCCGAAGAGATCATTCACCACAGCAAGCGTTAACCCCCGCGCCCGCCGCTGCGGCGGGCGTCACCCCTGCTTTTCCTCCAGCGCCACCACCACCGGCTGCGGCTTGATGCGCATGGCGTACACCACGCCGGCGATCAAACAGACGATGCCCGCCAGCGTCAGCAACGGCGGCCAGGCCTGGCGCAGCAGAAAGGTATACGCCAGCCCCGCCAGAATTTCGAACACGATGAGCGGCCCCACCAACACCGTCGGCAGCCGCTGGCTGGCTTCGTTCCAGCACAGCGCCCCCAGCCAGGAGCAGAACACGCCGATGATCAGCATCAGTGGAATAAACACCTCGGGGCGCGGGCCGAACGGCAAGGCGAACGCCGGCTCGCTCAATGCCAATTGGCCGCAGACTGCCAGATAGCCCAGCAGCGCCAGCGGCAGCGTCACCAGCCCTTGCGCCGTGGCCCAGGTGGCCGGCCGCTGCGTCGGATTCTCCCGCAGCCAGCGTGAATTGCGCAGCGGGAACCAGGTCCAGCACGCCACCGCCAACACGGCCAGCCCAAGACCGCTGAGATAGCGCCAGCCGTCGATCGATACCGCATTGCCGCGCAGCTCGGCGACGTTCACGCACGCCAATCCACAGACGATCAGCAGCAGCGCCGGCGCCAGCTTGCTCCAGGCCAGGCGCCCGTCGTGCCGGCCGTAAAACAGGTTGGCGCAGATGGCGATCACCACCGGCAAGGTGCCGATGATCATGGTCGAGACCGGTGCGCCGGTGCGCTGAATGGCGCTGGCCAGGCACAGGTAGTACAGCAGATTGCCGATGGCCGTCAGCTTGAGCGCTTCCAGCCAATCCTGGCGCCGCAGCTTGCGCAGGCGGCGGCGATCAAACCAGGCCAGCGGCAAGGTAATCAGCCCAAAGGCCAGATAGCGCCCGGTGGACTGCAGCGCGGCGGGATAGTCCGGCACCAGCAGCGGGCCGACGAAAATCAGTCCCCACATCAGCCCGGCGGCCAGGGCAAACACAACGCCAATGAACATAACGACTCCGACAAACGGCCGGCGCGGCCAACCCGCCCGACAAGACAGCGGCAGAGTAACGAAAACGCGGGGAGGAATGATTGTAGCAGGTTGCTGTTTTAGCCCAATTTCACCTGTTTCTGGAAACGCACCGGCGTGACGCCGTAACGGTTAGCGAACGCGCGCGTCAGGTGCGCCTGATCGGTCAACCCCGCCGCCGCCGCCACCTGTGCGGCGGGCATGCCGCGCTCCAGCATGCGTTTAGCCTGCGACAGCCGGATCGCCATCAGCATCTGCTGCGGAGAGACGTGATATTCGGCCTTGAACTTGCGCTGGAAATGGTACGGGCTGAGCGAGACCAGATCGGCCAGTTGGTGGAGGGTTACGGCCTCGGCGTAATTATCGTGCAGGTAGCTTTTCACCACCTCGAAACGGTGCGCCGCCTCGGCTTTCTCTCGTTGACCGGAGCGGATATGCGGTTGCAGCAACTCGACGGCCTCCAGCAGCAGGCCGTCGAGCGTAAGCGGATCCTCGGTTTGCCACAGCATGGCGAGAATGGCGGACAGGCGCTGCGCCGCCCGCGGATCGTGGCGCACCGCCTCGGTAAACCACTGGCTCCGATCGCCGGACAGCTGCTCCAGCGCCTCGGGCGCCAGATAGAGCATGCGGTAACACCAACCGCCCGGCGTTTCGGCTTCGCCGGTGTGCAGCTCGTCCGGGTTCATCAATACCAGCGCGCCCGGCGCCGCTAAATGCTGCGCCCCGCGATAGCGAAAACGCTCCGCCCCGGTGTCCACGGTGCCGATGGCGAAGGCGTCATGGGTATGCGGCTCGAAGGCATAGCGCTCAATGTGCGCCTGATAGAGTTCGACGCCGGGCAGATGCGACAAATGCCGGAACTGCGCGCAATCCTTCTCGAACGGAAACTGTTGTGGAACCCCTTGCACCCGACCTCCTCATCCGTGCTGACAATCTGCTCAGCATAGCCAAAACATCGCCGATTGAGTAGCCGCCCTGGTCCTTTCGTGCCCCTCGCCTGGACGATCGCCGCCATTCGGCGTAGGGTTAAGGTCCCTGTCCCATTCAGGCGCGCCGCATCGCAAAACTCAGCGGCCCCTGACCACTCCGTAAACAAGAGGCAACAATGTATCCGGATACTCAACTGTATATCGATGGACAATGGCGCAACGCGCTGGCCGGGAAAACCCTGCCTGTCACCAACCCCGCCAGCGACGAGGTCATCGGTCAGGTGGCGCACGCCGCCACAGAGGATCTCGATCTGGCGCTGGCCGCCACCGAGCGCGGATTTAACCTCTGGCGCAACACCGCCGCACACCAGCGCGCCAACCTGATGCGCAAAGCCGCTGCACTGCTGCGCGAACGCGCCGACGCCATCGCCGCCATCATGACGCAGGAACAGGGCAAACCGGTGGCGCAGGCCAAGATTGAAATTCTCAACGCCGCCGACGTTATCGACTGGTTCGCCGGCGAAGCCACCCGTACCTACGGGCAGATCATTCCGTCCCGCGCCCGCGACGTGCAGCAGCAAACCCTGAAACTGCCGGTCGGCCCGGTGGCCGCCTTCACGCCGTGGAACTTCCCGATTAACCAGATCGTGCGCAAGCTGTCCGCCGCGCTGGCGGCGGGTTGTTCCATCATCGTCAAAGGTCCGGAAGAAACCCCGGCCTCACCGGCAGAGCTGATCAAAGCCTTCGCCGACGCCGGTATCCCAGCCGGGGTGATCGCACTGGTGTACGGCACCCCGGCGGAAATCTCGGAATACCTGATCCCGCATCCGACCATTCGCAAGATCTCCTTCACCGGCTCCACCCGCGTGGGCAAACATCTGGCGGCGCTGGCCGGCCAGCATATGAAAAAGGCCACCATGGAGCTGGGCGGCCACGCGCCGGTGCTGATCTTTGACGACGCCGATCTCGACGCGGCAGCCAAAGAGCTGGCGCAGTCGAAGTTCCGCAACGCCGGCCAGGTCTGTATCGCCCCGACCCGCTTCCTGATCCAGCAAGGCGTTTACGAGGCCTTCGTGGAGAAATTCACCGCCGCGGTGCGTGAACTCAAGCTCGGCAACGGGCTGGAAGACGGCGTGACGATGGGGCCGATGGTGCTGGGCCGCAGCGTCGACAATATCGAGGCGCTGGTGCAGGACGCTATCGCCCACGGAGCGAAGGCCAGCACCGGCGGCAAACGCGTGGCGGGCAAAGGCAACTTCTTCGAGCCGACGGTGCTGCGCGACGTGCCGCTGAGCGCGCGCGCCATGTCGGAAGAGCCGTTTGGCCCGGTCGCCCTGCTGCGCCCGTTCGCCACCTACGACGAGGCGATCGCCGAAGCCAACCGCCTGCCGTACGGGCTGGCCGCCTACGCCTACAGCCGCAACATCGCCACCGTCAATGCGCTGGGGCGCGACGTGGAGAGCGGCATGCTGAGCATCAACCACATCGGTTTTGGCCTGCCGGAAACGCCGTTTGGCGGCGTGAAGGACTCCGGCCACGGCACCGAAGGCGGCAGCGAAGCGATCGAGTCCTACCTGGAAACGCGCTTTGTCACCGTCGCCGGCCGTTAATCGCACCTCGGATGAATAGCCAGAAGCCCCGCAATGCGGGGCTTTTTTTTACTCACCGGCCAGCTCGAACAGGCGCCGCGCCGCCGGGGTCAGCCCCAACATGTGAATGCAGGCATGCACCATGCCCGGCAACCGTTCACAGCGTACCGCCACACCCGCTTCACGCAGCCGCTGCGCATACTCCTCGGCCTCATCGCGCAGCGGATCATATTCGCAGCTCAGAATGGTGGCCGGCGGTAACCCGCGCAGCGTGGCGGCGTGCAGCGGTTCGCCGTAGTGTTCGCGCCGCTGAGCCAGATACTGCTGCCAACAAAATACCATCGCGTCGCGCGTCAGAAAGTGCCCCTCGGCAAACTCGCGATAGCTCTCCGTCGCCATTTCGCGGCTGAGCGCCGGATACAGCAGCAGCTGACGCTCGATATGCGGGCCGCCGCGATCCCGCGCCAGCAGCGCGACCGCCGCCGCCAGATTGCCCCCGGCGCTGTCGCCCCCCACCGCCAAGCGCTGCGCGTCGATCCCCAACTGCGGCGCCTGTTGCACCACCCAGCAGAGCGCCTGATAGACATCTTCCAGCGGCTGCGGAAACGGATACTCTGGCGCCAGACGATAGTCGACCGACAGGATCACCCGGCCGGTGGCGTTAGCCAGCGCCTGGCAGGGCCGATCGTACAGCGCCAGCGAACCGAGGCACCAGCCGCCGCCGTGGGCGAACAGCATCGCCGGTTGTGCGGCAGCGCGCCTTTCCCCCGCCGGTAGATAGGCGCGCAGCGCAATCCGGTGCCCATCGGCGGCGACCACCGTATAGTCCCTGACGCCGCCGCTCGGTGCCGCTTCGCCCTGCAGCAAGCGCAAACCGGTTTCCGTGGCCGCGCGCATTTCCGCCAGCGACGCGGGCGGCGGCACATCGGCCGATGCCGTAAAGGCGGCGATGCGTTCATCAAGCGGCATGTTGTTCTCCCGCCAGGAACGGCGTAATCAATGCGATAAACGCTTCATGACACTCCTCGGTGATGAAATGGCCGCAGCCGGCGACCGTTTCGCCCTGCAGATCGCACGCATTGCCCTGCAGCGTCGTCAGCGGCGCGTCGCCGGTGGCGTGCTCCGCCCCCACGGTCAGCACCGGCATCGTCAACGGCGTGGCGGCGCGCAGCCGGTTCTGGCGAACGGTCTCCGGGATCGCCCGGTAATAGTCGAATCCGGCGCGCAGGCCGCCCGGCGCCGAATAGGCGGCGATATAGACCTCAGCCGCCACCCGGTCGCGCCGATAGGACCAGCGGTTGAAGATATAGCCAAGATACTCCCGCTCGCGCCCCTGGGTCAGGGTCTCCGGCAAATCCGCCAGCTGGTTGAACATGAAATGCCACAGGAAGATGTTCTCCTCCGGCGCGACGAAAATCGGCGGCGGCGGCGCCAGACCGGGGATCACCGCCTCCGTCAGCACCAGGCGCTCCACCGCCTGCGGGAAGTCGCTCGCCATGGCGTAACCGATCCACATGCCGATGTCGTGGCCGACCAGTTGGTAACGTTCGTGGCCCAGTTGCGCCATCATCGCGTGCAATGCCGCACCGACGCTGCCGGTGTCATAGCCACCGACGGGCTTGTCAGAGTCGCCGATGCCCGGCGGATCGACGGCGATCGCCTGAAAACCGGCCGCCGCCAAGGCGCGCATCACATGGCGCCAGGTGTACCAGGTTTGCGGCCAGCCGGGGATCAGCAACACCGGCAGCCCTTCACCGGCTATCACGCAGTGGATACGTTGGCCATTGACCTGGGTATAGACGTGTTCCGCCCCGAGATCCTGCAACAGGATCTCGTTCTCTTGTTGTTTCATGGGGTGACTCCCTGTGATGGACTGGCTCAGCGAATGCCGAGCAAGGCATTAATCTGCTGTGGGTTGACCGGTGCGCCGGCGAAGTCATCGAACACTTTGTCGGTGACATGGATGATGCGATCGCGAATGAAGGCCGCGCCTTCGCGCGCGCCGTCCTGCGGATTTTTCAGGCAGCATTCCCACTCCAGCGTCGCCCAGCCCTGATAGCCATACTGCGTCAAACGGGAAAAAATGCCGTTGAAATCGACCTGGCCGTCGCCCAGCGAGCGGAAGCGGCCGGCGCGATCGATCCATGACTGATAACCGCCGTAAATGCCCTGGCGCCCGGTCGGGTTGAACTCGGCGTCCTTAACGTGGAACATGCCGATAACCTCTTTATAAATATCGATAAACTCCAAATAGTTGAGCTGCTGCAGCACCATATGGCTCGGATCGAACAGCACCCGGCAACGCGGATGATGGCCAACGCGCTCAAGAAACATCTCGTAGGTCACGCCGTCATGCAGATCTTCACTCGGGTGAATTTCGTAGCACAGGTTGATGCCCAGCTCGTCGCAGGCGTTGAGCACCGGCAGCCAGCGTTTGGCCAGCTCGTTGAACGCGGCGTCGATCAATCCTTCCGGGCGCTGCGGGAACGGGAACAGATAGGGCCAGGCCAGTGAACCGGAAAAGGTGCCCAACTCGCTGAGCCCGAGCCGCGCCGAGGCTTTTACCGCCAGCTGCATTTGCTGCCGCGCCCACTCGCCGCGCGCCTGCGGATTACCGTGCAGCGCCGGCGGCGCGAAGCTGTCGCACAGCGCATCGTAAGCCGGGTGCACCGCCATCAGTTGACCGAAAATATGGCTGGTCAGTTCGCTGACCACCAACCCATGCTCCGCCAACATGCCGGTCAGATCGTCGCAGTAGGTTTGGCTTTGCGCAGCGGTGGCCACGTCGAATAAACGCCGATCCCAGGCCGGGATCTGCAACGCGCTAAAACCGGTCTGCGCCGCCCACTCGGCAATGGCGGGCAGGCTGTTGAACGGCGCTGTTTCATCGCTGAACTGCGCGAGATGCAGGCTTGGACCTTTGAGGGTTTTCATCGTAAACTCCTATTGGTTGTCGATTGACAAACAATAGGAGCAAAGCGCGGCGACCGCAAGCGAAATTTATAAAGGTATTGGTATTCCCACCGATTTAAGCGATCCTATGTCGCTGAATGGCAGGTAAATTGGAGCAGCGAATGGCAGGCAGACCGCGCGAGTTCGATCGCGAACAGGCGCTCTTGAAGGCGCGAAACTTATTCTGGCGGCAAGGTTACGAAGGCACTTCGATGTCGGATCTGGTGGCGGAACTGGGTATTGCTTCCGCGCGCATCTACAAAGCGTTTGGTTCCAAAGAGCAGCTGTTCCGCGAGGCGATCGCCAGTTACGAAACCGCCGAAGGCGGCTTTGCCGATCGCGCCTTCGCGCAGGAAAGCGGCATTCGCCCGGCGATCAAACGCCTGCTGGAAGATGCCGTGCGGCTCTATAGCCGGCCGGATCTGCCGCAGGGCTGCATGGTGGTCTCCTCCGCCGCCAGCGTCAGCGCGGAAAACGACGGACTCAAAGTTTGGCTGGCAGAGCATCGGCTGCAGCGCACGCAGCAGATCGTCGAACGGCTGCGGCAGGCGGTGCAAACCGGCGAACTGCCGGCCGGCACCGACGCCGATAGCCTGGGGGACTATTTCGCCGTCTTCTTGCACGGCCTGTCGATTCAGGCGCGTGACGGCGTCACCGAAGCGCGGTTATTGGCGGCGGTGAACGTGGCGCTCAGGGCTTTGGGCGGCGCTTAATCTTCCGGCAGATCGACAATCACCAGCGTGCCTTCGCTGCCCGGCAACACGCGGTGCGGTACGCCGGCCGCGGCCTGATACAGCTGCCCGGCCCGCACTACCATCGTTTCCCCCGCCACCTGCAGCCGCAGGTGGCCGCTGATCACCAGCAACCCTTCACTGTAATCATGCACTTCATCCGCAATGCTGCGCGCATCCATACGCAGCACTTTGATATTGGCCGCACCGACGCGGCCCAGCACGGCGGAACGCCAGGCCTCGGGCAGTTCGGCTGCCTGCCGGTTTAAATCGAACAGCATCGTCATCCCCAGCTGCATGAAAAAACGCACTCTAGCCTGATTCTGTGCCACAGGGAAAGACGCTTTGGTTGCAGGTTATGACCGTTGGTTCTGAGGCGAGATGCGCCGGATGAACGCTTAAGACAGCAGCGCCGCGGCCTCCCGATCGGCGATAATCAACAGGTCCGGATGCAACATCAAAATGCTGGCGGGCACTGCGGCGTCGACAGAGCCGGTGACAATGCGCCGCAAAATGTCCGCTTTGTGCGAACCGTTGACGATCAGCACCAGCTTTTTGGCGGCCATCACGCTCGCAGGCCCCAGGGTGACGTAATGATCGGGCAGCCATTCAGTGCGGCCGCCCACCTCTTTGAGCAAAATGTCCGCCATATCCGGCCTGGCGGAAACCGGCACCCGACAGGTGCGGTCTTCGAAGGCAGTGGTGCCCGGCAGATTGCCGCAGAAATGCCCGTCCGCTCCGACGCCCATCACGATTGCATCCAGCCCGCCATCCTCGGCGATACGCCGATCGTGCTGGAGGTAGTTGTCCGAATTCAAGACGTGCAGTTGCCGCTCGGGGATCGCCGCCGGGCCGAAGAACATACGGTGCAGATTCTCCATGGTGACGCCATAGCCCGATCGGCCGGCGTAAGGAATTTCATCGAAATTATAGTAATGCACGTTGGCGAATTCCGCGTGGCCCTTGACGCGCGGAGCCAACAACTCATACATCCGTTTAGGCGTCGAGCCGGCGGTGATAGCCAGATTGACGCGCTGCGGGCGCAGCATGTAACTCAACAACAGGCTGGCGGCCAGCTCACTCATTTCCTGGTAGTCATTAGCGACGACAAGTTTCATTCCCTTCTCCTTTTGCAAAAAAAAAAACCTAACCGCCCATCCGGCCATGTTCGATGCCGGGAGAGAAGTTAGGTTTTGCCTGATCGCGTCAGTAACAATCCGTTTCTTGTCAGGTTATGGCGGCCAGGAATGAAATGCAATCTGCACGGTGTGATAGGCGCCGCAGTTGTGACATTTCTTTTCTTGCCGGTTATCAAGCCGCGCAAATCGCCGCGCCTGGCTGGGCGGTTCGAAGGTTCCGCGCCGCCATGGCCAAACGGCGCTTAATCCCCTCGGCTTTCCGCCGCCTCACGGCGCAGCCACTGCCGCAGATTTTCGCCTTCCTGCGACAGTTCACTATCCAGCCGAGCGCACAGGTAATAATCGCGGCCGTCATCGATCGGCAGATCGAACATTTTGATCAACTCACCGCTTTCAAGGTAGTGGGCGATTAACGGTTCACGCATCAACGCGCACCCTAGCCCCGCCTGCACCGCCGCCAATGTCAACAATCCGTCCTCAAACATCGGGCCGATGCTGCGCAGCGGGCGCTTGACGCCGGCCTGCTGAAACCATTGCATCCAGGTATTGCGCTCCTCGTCGTGCAGCAGCGGCAGCGTCGCCAGCTGATCCGGCGTATCGAGCAGACCGTGCAGTTTACTGAATGCCCGGCTGCACACCGGCACCATTTTGCCGGACATCAGCTTCTCGCTGCGATAGCCGGTCCACTGCCCGATCCCGAAGCGGATCGACAGATCGGCGGCGTCGCTCAGGTAATTGCGGTGGTTGGCGTAGACCACATTGATGTCGATATCCGGGTTTTCGCGCAGAAAGCCGCGCAGCCGCGGAATGAACCAGCCCATGCCGAACAGCGGGATCAGACTGATGGTCACCTGCCGCGACGCGGATTGTTCACGCACGTGTTCGGTCGCCTGCCGCAGCACGTTGAACGCCGAGCGAATCGAGCGGTAGTACTCCCGCCCCTCGCTGCGCAGCACCAGGTTGCGCCCCTGCCGTTCAGTCAACGGCATCTGCAAAAATGCCTCCAGCGTTTTGAGTTGATGACTGACCGCCGAAGGCGAAATCATCAGCTCGTTAGCCGCCGCGCTGATGCCACCCAGGCGCGCGATGGCTTCGAACGCCCGCACGGCGCGCAGAGGCGGATCGTTCGGCAACATCGGCAATGGCTCATCGTACTGTTCTGTTTTTTTCATATATTGACTGTTCTTGGGAAATCGACACTGAAGGAATGGATTCAATATACATAAAAATCAATGCATTAAAATCACTCGTTTTTTGTATAAGAAAGTATTTTTCCGTATTTTACAATTTTTTTAAATTCTCTACTGTGAGCCTCTGACTCAATATCTCCGGACTCTCCTTATGGATACGCTGGTACAGCAAACCGTCAACGGTTTGATGCTCGGCAGCATTTATGCGCTGATCGCGCTCGGCTACACCATGGTGTACGGCATCCTGCGCATCATCAACTTCGCGCACGGCGACGTGCTGATGGTCGGGGCGCTGAGCGCGCTGTCGGCGATAAGCGTGTTGCAACACCACTTTCCCGCGTTATCGCCCTACGCCACGCTGCTGCTGGCGGCCCTGTTCGCCATGGCGGTCTGCGCCATCACCTCGATGGCGATCGAGCGTCTGGCCTATCGCCGGTTGCGTAATGCACCGCGCCTGGCCCCGCTGATCAGCGGCATCGGCGTCTCGCTGCTGTTGCAAACCCTGGCGATGCTGATCTGGTCACGCAATCCCCTGATGTTTCCGCAGCTGTTGCCGATGACGCCCATCGCCCTGACCGCAGGCAGCGCCGAACATGCGCCGGCGGTGATCACCGGCACGGCGATCGTCACGCTGGCGGTGGCCGTAGCGGTGATGGCCGGCCTCTGGCTGCTGGTCGAACACAGCCGTTTCGGCCGCGCCATGCGCGCCACGGCGGAAAACCCGCAGGTCGCCGGCCTGATGGGCATCAGTCCTGACCGCATCATCGTTCTGACCTTCGCGCTCGGCGGCGCGCTGGCGGCGGTGGCCGGCATCATGATGGCCAGCAACTACGGCAATGCCGGTTTCTCGATGGGCTTTCTGCCCGGCATCAAGGCGTTTACCGCCGCCGTGCTCGGCGGCATCGGCAACCTGCGCGGCGCGATGCTTGGCGGTTTGCTGCTGGGGCTGTTCGAATCGCTGGGCACCGGCTATCTCGGCGAGCTGACCGGCGGCGTGTTCGGCAGCAACTACCAGGACGTGTTCGCGTTTCTGGTGCTGATCGCCGTGCTGGTTTTCCGCCCCTCCGGGCTGTTGGGCGAACGCATCGCCACACGCGCATAAGGACATCACCATGACCGTTTTGACTCCCCCCGCTCCTCTGGCCAGGCCGCGTCGCGCCGGGTTGGGGCTGACGTTGTTCATTCTCGCCCTGCTGCTGGCGCCCTGGGTGGCGGGCGCCGCCGGCGGCAACTATTGGGTGCGCGTTGTCGACTTCGCCTTGCTGTACCTGATGCTGGCGCTCGGACTGAACATCGTGGTGGGCATGACCGGATTGCTGGACATGGGCTTTATCGCTTTTTACGCCGTTGGCGCCTATCTGGCCGCGCTGCTGTCGTCACCGCATCTGACGCAGCAGTTCCCGCTGCTGCTGCAGTGGTTCCCCGACGGACTGCATCTGTCGATGCTGTGGCTGCTCCCGCTGGCGGCGCTGCTGGCGGCGGCGTGCGGCATCCTGCTCGGCGCGCCGACGCTGCGGCTGCGCGGCGATTATCTGGCGATCGTCACGCTGGGCTTCGGCGAGATCGTGCGCATTCTGATGCGCAACCTGGATCGCCCGGTCAACCTCACCAACGGCCCCAAAGGCATTTCCGGCGTCGATCCGGTCAGCCTGTTCGGCCTGAAGTTTTCCGGCATGCATGAGTGGTTCGGCGTGCGTTTTTCCGGCCTGTACCTGTATTACTACCTGTTCGCCGCGCTGCTTCTGGCGATCCTGTTTATCAGCCTGCGGCTGCAGAATTCGCGCATTGGCCGCGCATGGACGGCAATCCGCGAAGACGAGGACGCCGCGCGGGCGATGGGCATCAACACCCGCAACTTCAAGCTGCTGGCCTTCGCCATCGGCGCCACCTTCGGCGGCGTGGCCGGCGCGCTGTTCGCCGCGTTTCAAGGCTTCGTGTCGCCGGAATCCTTCACCCTGCAGGAATCGATCGCCGTACTGGCGATGGTGGTGCTCGGCGGCATGGGGCACATCCCCGGCGTGATCCTGGGCGCGCTGCTGCTGGCCGCCCTGCCGGAGCTGCTGCGCAGCAGCATGGGGCCGCTGCAGCAGGCGCTGTTCGGCCAGGTGCTGATCGACCCGGAAATTATCCGCCAACTGTTCTACGGCCTGGCGCTGATCCTGGTGATGCTGTATCGCCCGGCGGGCCTATGGCCGGCTCGCCATGCCGGGAGGAATGCCGCATGACGCCGCTGCTCGCTTTAAATCACGTCAGCAAACGTTTCGGCGGCCTGACGGCGGTGGATGACGTCAGCATGAGCATCCGCCAGGGGGAAATCTACGGCCTGATCGGGCCGAACGGCGCCGGCAAAACCACCTGCTTCAACCTGATCACCGGCCTGTATCGCGCCGACGAGGGCGAGTTCAGCCTGTTGGGCCAGCGCTATAAACCACAGGCCATCGACAAAGTGGTGCAGGCCGGCATCGCCCGCACCTTCCAGAACCTGCGGTTGTTCAACGAAATGAGCGTGCTGGAAAACGTGATGGTCGGCTGCCATGTGCGCACCCGCAACGGCCTGTGGGCGGCGATCGCTCGCCACGGGCGCGCGAAAGAGGAGGAACAGGCGGTGCGCGATAAATCTCATGCGCTGCTGGAGTACGTCGGCATCAGCCAATTCGCCCATTACCGCGCCGGCGATCTCGCCTATGGCCACCAACGCCGTCTGGAGATTGCCCGCGCGCTGGCAACCGAGCCCCGGCTGCTGGCGCTGGACGAACCGGCGGCCGGCATGAACGCCGGAGAAAAAGTGGCGTTGCGCGAGCTGCTGCTGCGCATCCGCGACAGCGGCAAAACGCTGCTGCTGATCGAACACGACGTCAAACTGGTGATGGGTCTGTGCGATCGGCTGACGGTGCTGGATTACGGCAAAGCGATCGCCGAAGGCGAGCCGGCGCAGGTGCGGCGCGAACCTGCGGTCATTCAGGCCTATCTGGGAGGCGGCGCGCATGTCTGAAGCCCTGCTGAGCGTTAAACGACTCAAAGTGTCTTATGGCGGCATTCATGCGGTCAAAGGCATAGATTTTATGGTCAACGCCGGCGAACAGGTGACGCTGATCGGCGCCAATGGCGCGGGCAAGAGCTCCAGCCTGCGAGCGCTGACCGGCCTGCAGCCGTTCGAAGGCGACATCCTGTTCGACGGTTGCTCGATTCGCGGCGTGCCGCCGCACCGGTTGCTGCAACGGGGGCTGGTGATGGTGCCGGAGGGACGCGGCATTTTCACCCGTTTGACGGTGCGGGAGAACCTGCAGCTCGGCGCCTATGCACGGCGCGACAAATCGGCGGTGCGGCAAGATTTCGAACGGGTGTGCGCCACCTTCCCGCGGCTGAGCGAGCGCCTGCACCAACCGGCCGGGCTACTTTCGGGCGGTGAACAGCAGATGGTGGCGATGGGCCGCGCGCTGCTCAGCCGCCCGCGGTTGCTGATATTGGACGAACCCTCGATGGGGCTGGCGCCGATTGTGGTGGAAGCCATTTTCACGGTCATCAAGCAGTTAGCCCGTGACGGCGTCACGCTACTATTGGTCGAGCAGAACGCCCGCCTGGCGCTGGAGTCCACCGATCGCGCCTATGTGTTGGACAGCGGCAGCCTGAGCCACAGCGGCCGTTCCGCCGACATGCTGGACGATGAAAAAATCAAACAGATCTATTTGGGTGAATAACCGTTGTTTCTTTTAACCGCACCAGGAGTATGACATGCAACAGAACATTCGCATCAAACCGTTGGCGCTGGCGGCCATGACAATGATTCTTAGCCTCCCGGCGCTGGCGGCCGACACCGTGCTGATCGGCCTGGCCGGGCCGCTGACCGGCCCTTCCGCGCGCATCGGCAAAGATCTCGAAAACGGCGCGCAACTGGCGATCGCCGACGCTAACGCGCAGAAACCGACGCTGAACGGCAAACCGGTCACCTTCAAACTGGTGTCCGAGGACGACCAGTCCGATCCGCGCACCGCCGTGGCCGTGGCGCAGCGTTTGGTCGACGAAGGCGTCGCCGGCGTGGTCGGCCACTGGAACACCGGCACCAGCATCCCGGCGGCGCGCATCTATCACGACGCCGGGATCGCCCAGGTGGCGCCGGTCGCCACCGGTCACGGCTATACGCAACAAGGTTTTGACACCAGCTTTCGCGTGATGGGCCACGACGACGACGGCGGCAACTACGCCGGGCAATATGCGATGAAAACGCTGAAAGCCAAGCGCATCGCAGTGATCGACGATCGCACCGCTTTCGGCCAGGGGCTGGCGGACGAGTTCATCAAATCGCTGCAGGCCCAGGGCGTGCAGCCGGTCGCCCGCGAGTATGTGGATGACAAGACCGTCGATTTCAGCGCCGTGCTGACCACCGTGCGCAGCAAAAACGCCGATCTGATCTTCTTCGGCGGCGTAGATTCCCAGGCGGCGCCGCTGGCGCGCAAACTGAAACAGCTGGGCATGAACGCGCAGCTGATGGGCGCCGGCGGCTTTGTCAGCCAAACCTTCCTGACGCTGGCGCAGCAGGAAGGTGAAGGCGTGGTGGCGCTGGAGCCGGGGCTGCCGCTGGAACAGATGCCGGGCGGCAAGGCGTTTGAGCAAGCCTACCGCGATCGTTACCACACCCACATCGAACTGCATGCGCCCTTCGCCTACGACGCCACCCGAGTGCTGATCGCCGCCATCGAACAGGCCGGCTCGGCCAACCCGGCCGATTATCTGCCGAAACTGCGCGCCATACATTACCAGGGCGTGACCGGCGCCATCGCCTTCGATGCGCAGGGCAACCTGCAACAGCCGAGCTTCACCCTGTATCGGGTGGTTGACGGCAAATGGCAGCCGCAAACCGTGTTGGGCGGCGCCAAACCACAATAAATCAAGAGGAGCAAGGCGATGAGCTGTGCAAACAACGAGTTGGGCATTTTGGCCCGCAGAAAAATCGAGGCGGAGATCATCAAACCGATCTACCAGATCCTGGTGCGTGAAATCGGCAAGGCGCGCGCCCAGGCGGTGATCGGCGAGGCCATCGAGAATGCCGCCATCGCGGCGGGCAAACAGTTCGCCGCTCAGGAACCGAACGGCGCGGATCTGCGCAGCTTCGCCGCCTTGCAGTACCTGTGGGAAAAAGACGATGCGCTGCGCGTCGAGGTGATCAATCAGGACGAACAGCACTTCGACTATAACGTCACCCGCTGCCGCTACGCCGAGATGTATCACGAGATGGGGCTGGGGGAGATCGGCCACCTGCTCTCCTGCGCTCGCGACAGCCAGTTTATCGTCGGCTATGCGCCTGACGTTGACCTGCAGCGCAGCCAGACCATCATGTCCGGCGCCCCCTGCTGCGATTTCCGCTACACCGCTAAAACACCGGGAGAAGATCAATGACGTATCGAGTCAACGGCGAGCGCCTGTGGCAAAGCCTGCAGACGATGGCGCAGTTCGGCGCCATCGCCAATAACGGCGTCACCCGGCTGGCGCTCAGCGAAGAGGATCGGCAAGCGCGCGATCAGCTGCGCGCCTGGGCGCTGGAGGCGGGTTGCACCGTACGCGTCGACAAAATGGGCAACATGTTCCTGCGCCGTGAAGGCGCTCGCCCCGAGCTGGCGCCGGTCGTCACCGGCTCGCACGGTGATTCGCAGCCCCGCGGCGGCCGTTTCGACGGCATCTACGGCGTGCTGGCCGGATTAGAGGTTATTCGTACCCTTAACGCTCGGCAGATCGTCACCGAACGCGCGATCGAAGTGATCAACTGGACCAACGAAGAAGGCGCCCGCTTCGCGCCGGCGATGATCGCCTCGGGCGTGTTCGCCGGGGTATTCGACCTGGAATACGGCCTGACGCGCCGCGACGAGCACGGCGTCAGCCTCGGCGACGCGCTGGAGCGCATCGGCTACGCCGGCGAGTATCCGGTGGGCGGCGCGCCGATCCACGCCGCCTTCGAGTTGCACATCGAACAGGGGCCGATTCTGGAAGCGGAGCATCTCGACATCGGCGTGGTGACCGCCGCACAAGGGCAGCGCTGGTATGAACTGGAGGTCGTCGGCTTCAGCGCCCATGCCGGCACCACGCCGATGGATCGGCGCCGCGACGCCCTGCTCGGCTTTGCGGCGCTGGTCACGGCGGTCAACCGCATCGGTTGGGATTTCGCGCCCGACGCGCGCGCCACGGTGGGCATGGCGCAAATTACCCCCAATTCACGCAACGTGGTGCCGGGACGCGTCTTTTTCAGCGTCGAATTCCGCCATCCAGAGGAGTCAATTCTGGAGCAGATGGAGCAGCGCCTGCTGGCGGCGGTGAACGCCGTCAACGACGGCAGCCTGACCGCGCGCGCCGAGCGCATCTTCCAGTATCCCCCGGTCGCTTTCGATCGGGGCTGCATCGACAGCGTACGTCATGCCGCGCAAGCGTTGGGCTATCGCCATCGCGACATGATTTCCGGCGCCGGCCACGATGCCTGTTACCTTAACCGCGTCGCTCCGACCGCCATGATTTTCATTCCCTGCGTGGACGGCATCAGCCACAACGAGCGGGAAGATATCACCCCCGCCTGGGCCGCCGCCGGCGCCGACGTATTGCTGAACGCCCTGCTGGCGCACGCCGGCGCCTGATCCTCGCCCCGGTTTCTCGCCGGGGCAAAAAAATATTCAACAAAACGGTTGAATATTAGCCCGCCTGTTCTATATTCAACCATATGGTTGAATTATCTTCCTCACAGCTGGACGCCATTTTTCATGCGCTGGCCGACCCGACCCGCCGCTCGATGTTACGCGCGCTGGCCGGCGGTGAGCGCAGCATCGGCGAACTGGCCGCGCCGCTGCAGATGTCGTTCGCCGGCGCCTCCAAGCACGTGAAAGCACTGGAACATGCGGGCCTGGTGCAACGCACCGTGCAAGGAAGAAACCATATCTGCCGGCTCGAACCCGAGCCTATGGCGCAGGCCATGCACTGGCTGCAAACCTATGAACATTTCTGGACTGAACGGCTGGATGCGCTCGAACAGGCGCTGCTGCAGCCCGAACAGCTTCCTCCCAAGGAGTGAACCATGAATGATTACGGCATGATTATCGAACCCGGCACGCTGCGCATCCAGCGGCTGCTGCCCGGCCCCATCGAACGGGTGTGGGCTTACCTGACCGAATCCGACAAGCGCGCCACCTGGCTGGCGGCCGGCGCCATGAAGTTGGAAAACGGCGCGCCGCTGGAGCTGGAGTTTCGCAACTCCGATCTGGCGGGCGAGCACGAGCCACCGCCGGCCAAGTACAAACAGCACGGCGGCTGCGTCAGCAACCGCGGCCACATCACCTGCCTGTTCCCGCCGCGCCTGCTGAGCTTTACCTGGGCCGAACAAGATCAGGGCCGCCCTTCCGAGGTGACCTTCGAGCTGACGGAACAGGGAAACGCGGTGCTGCTGACGGTCACCCACCGGCGCCTGGCCAACCGCGACGAGATGCTCAGCGTCGCCGGCGGCTGGCACACCCATCTGGATATCCTGCTGGATCGTCTGCACGATCGGGCGCCGCAGCCGTTCTGGAGCACCCATGCCCGGCTGGAAGAAGAGTACCGCGCCCGCCTGTAATTACGACTCGTCCCTGCGCCTGAACGCCAGATAACCGGCGATCAGCGTAAAACTGCCGACCAGCAACACCAGCAGGATAAAACCGTGGTGATTGCTGGCCAGCGGTATCCCTCCGACGTTCATGCCGAAGAAACCGGCGACGATGTTGATCGGCAACGCCAGTACGGTGATCACCGTCAAGGTGTAGAGCGTGCGGTTATTCTGCTCCATCAGCTTGGCGCCCAGTTCTTCCTGCAGCAGCCGGATGCGTTCGGTCAGGCTGGCGAGATCGTTCAACACCACGGTGAACTCTTCGGTAAACTGCCGCAGATCCTGCACCACCTCGCGGCTCAGCCAGGCCGGCGGCCGGTTCAACAGGCGAAACAGCGCGGCCGGTTCCGGCGCCAACAGGCGCTGAAAGCGCAATAACATGCGGCGCATGCGCCCCAGCTCGGCGCGGTTGCGTTTGACGCGGCGGGTCAGCAGGCGATCCTCGATGGTATCGACATACTGGTTAGCCTGCCGCACCACCTGCTCCAGCACGTCCTCCTGCTCTTCCAGCAGGTGCGCCAGCAGCTCGGTAGACGACGCCAGCTCCAGCGCCGTCAGGCGGCCAAGCAGCCGTTCAATCAATCGCACCGGTTTGTGACGCACGGTGACCACCAGCCCACGGCAGCAATAGAGCCACAGCGTCGCCGTTTCCGGGTTGCTGTCCTCAGGGTGGAAAATCACGTCGTTGAGCACCGCGAACAGATCGTCGCCCTGGCGCTCGATGCGCGTGGTGTGGGAACCGTGCCGAATTTCGTGGAAGAAAAAATCGGAAATGGCGAAATGGTTTTTCAGCCACTTCTCCGCCGCCGCGTGGTTGAGATTGAGGTGCAGCCAGACAAAGCCGTCGCCGGACGGCAAAGCCTGGTAGGCCTGACAGACCTGCTGCGAGTTCAGGCGCGCCGGCGGCTCACCGGAACGAAACACATGGCCGTAGATCAGCCCGGTCACTTCATCATCGAAATCAAGCTTGTGCATCTTTTCCGCTAACCGTTGCACCATAACGCCTTATCCTGCCTGTTGCCGTTAACCCAAGATCGTCCCCGCTGTTATAACAATCTTTATTTATCGGCGTTAATGATTTTCGCCGTTCCCGATGATTAATATTTTCGTCATAAAAAAGCCACATTCATTCAGAATACTTTTCAGGCGACAGCTACCGCATTCAATCCTCTCAGGAAGGTCATTATGAGCGATAACAGCGCCGTTCAAACGGGTGTGCCGGCCGCATCCAGCCTGCCCAAGCTGCATCAAAAGAACAGTCGACTCACTGTTCTTTTTTTTGTGTTTTTATTAATTCTGGGGATCGCGTTCGCCGGGGTGAACTTATTTAACGACGTCAGCGACGCCGGCGCCGTCTATACCAGTTACATTCCGTTTTTATTATTGGGGCTGGCGCTGCTGATCGCGCTGGGCTTTGAATTCGTCAACGGCTTCCACGACACCGCCAATGCGGTCGCGACGGTGATTTACACC
>NZ_JALBYS010000064.1:0-16835 GCF_022678525.1 Serratia sp. PGPR-27
ATCTGTTGCCGGCGCATCCGCAGCGTGAACACGGCAAACCGACGGTGTACCGGCTGGTGCCGGAAGCGATGCGCGCCTGGCATGCCGGCGCCAGCGTCTGGCGCGGCCGCAGCAACCTCAACGACACCTCGATCGGCATCGAAATCGTCAACAAGGGGTTCACCCGCAGCATGCTGTTCACCCACTGGCAGCCCTACACGGCGGAGCAGATCGCCGTGCTGATCCCGCTGAGCCGCGACATCATCCAACGCTATGGCATCCAGCCGCAGGACGTGGTGGGGCACAGCGACATCGCGCCGCAGCGCAAACAGGATCCCGGCCCGCTGTTCCCCTGGCGGCAACTGGCGCAGGCCGGCATCGGCGCCTGGCCGGACGAGGCAGACGTGCAGCGACTGCTGGCGGGGCGCGACAGACAGGCGCCGGTGCCGCTGGCGCCGCTGCTCGAAAAGCTGGCGCGTTATGGCTACGCGGTTGATTCGTCATGGGATGCGCGGCAGCAGCGCAATGTGCTGGCGGCGTTTCAGATGCATTTCCGGCCCGACGATGTACGCGGTGAGCCGGATGCAGAGAGTGAGGCGATTATCGATGCGCTGCTGGTGAAGTACGGCGCGTGGCGTTGATTACAGGCCGTGCAGTTTGCCGTGATCTTTCAGCCAGCGGGCGGTGCGCGCGATGCTTTCTTCCAGCGAGACGATCGGCTGATAGCCCAGCTCTTGCTGCGCGCGGGTGGTATCGAGCGTGAGGTCGAAGTTGAGTTTGGCGACGCCGTAATGGGTCAGCACCGGCTCCTTTTCGCTTTTGCTGCCCAGGCGCTCCATGCCGCGCGCCATCATGTCGAGCATCGGGTAGGGGACGGAGCGGATGCGGCACTTCATGCCCAAATCGTCGATCAGCTGCTGCACCACGGTGCGCAGCGGGCGCGGCTGCTGGTTGGTGATGTTGTAGGCGCGGCCGGACGGCGTGTCTTCTTTTAGCGTCGCCAGCCACATGGCGTGCACCGCATTCTCCAGATAGGTCATGTCCACCATCGCCGCGCCGCCGCGCGGCAGCAGCAGGTTGCCGTAGCGTTTGATCATCTGCAGCAGCCGCGGCAGCATCACCTTGTCGTGCGGCCCGAACAATCCCTGCGGGCGCAGAATGGTGAAATGGGTCTGCGGATTGGACAGCGCCAACTGCTGGATCACCTGCTCGCCGGCGGCCTTGCTGCGCGCGAACTCATTGGCGTAGCGCTGCGGGCGGAAGTCTTCGGTTACGTTGCGGTGATGGTGGTAGTCGAAATAGATCGCCGGGGAAGAGATGTGAATGAACTGCGCCACGCCATAGGCCGCCGCCCATTCGCCGAGGCGGCGGGTGGCGCGGACGTTGGCCAGCTCGAAGGCTTCTTCGGTGCCCCAGGGCGAGGTAAAGCTGGAGCAGTGCCACAGCACGTCGACATCCGCCAGCATCGCCTTGGCCTGCGAAGAGATCAGATTGGTGAGATCGGCATGAATGAACTCCGCGCCCATTTTTTCCAGCAGGCCGCCCATCGCCTGGTTGCGGCCGGTGGCGCGTACTTTGATGCCCTGACGGCGCAGATATTCAACGGCGTTACGGCCTAACCCACTGGTGGCACCGGTGACCAATACCTTCATAACGGACTCTATTCTCACCCAAAATCGGAATACCGGCGGGCGCTTGCGGCGCTCCCAGCAAATAAGATGCCATTCTTCCGTGATTTCGTGCGCTATGCAATCGGAAAGCCCCGAAGCACAGCGGCAAACTGTGCGGTTGATCGACAAATGAGCGCCGTTCAGCGCTGTTGGCGGTCCAGGTTCTCGGCAAGCTCGGCGATGCGCTTCGCCATGCCGCGAAAAATAAACAGATGCGCGGGCATCATGGCGAACCAATACAGCAGCCCGCTGAAGCCGGCCGGGTGCCACCAGGCGCGCACGTCCAGCGTGCGGCGATCGCCGCGATCGGTGATGGTGAAGCTCAGCCGCCCCAGGCCGGGCGCCTTCATGCCGAACAGCAGCGCCAGCTGCCGCAGCGGCTTCAGGGTAATCACTTTCCAGCCGTCGATCTCGTCACCCAGTGCCAGGGCCGCGCGCGCCGGGCGGCCATAGACCACGCCGTTGCCGATCATGTCGTCCATGCGGGCGCGGATCCGCCACAGGATATTGGCGTAGAAATAGCCTTCCTCGCCCCCCAACTGCTGCACCGTTTGCCACAGCGCCTGGCTGGAGGCGGCGGTGTCGAGCGAACACCCCGCCTGTTTCGGGTAATAGCCGTAGCCGGGGCGCCAGCGGGCCCGCGCCGCCGGATCGTAGCCCCAGTCGGCGGAATCGACCACCTCCAGCTCGCGCTGCAGCGTGGCGGTGACCGCCTGATCGAAGGTGTGCAGACGTTGCGGGATCAGGGCCTGCAACGGTTTGCCGTCGGCGGGCAGATCGTGCTTCAGGCCCTGGATCAGCGCGCGCGCGATCGGCGTCGGCACCGAGGTGATCAGGCTGATGAACCACACTGAAATCAGCCGCGTCGGCAAGGGGATCGGGATTAGCCAGCGCCGTTTGCCGCTGATGGCGATAAAGCGTTGGAACATGTCCTGATAGCTGAGGTATTCCGGTCCGGCGACATCGAAGATGCGGTGTTCCTGTACCGGGTGCGCCAGCAGATCGGCCAGGTAAACCAGCAGGTTCTCCAGCGCCACCGGCGACGACTTCGAGCGCACCCAGCGCGGCGGCGTCAGCACCGGCAGGTTATAGACCATGTCGCGCATCACTTCGAACGCCGCCGAGCCGGGGCCGACGATGATGCCGGCGCGCAGCTCGGTCACCGGCACGCCGCTCTGGCGCAAGATCTCGCCGGTCAGGCGGCGGGCCGCCAGGTGTGGCGAACTGTCGTCGTTCGGCTGCAGCGCGCCGAGAAAGATCACCTGCTTGACGCAGGCATTGCGCAGCGCGTCGCGCAGGTTTTCCGCCGCCCGGCGTTCCTTCTCGATAAAGTCGTCGCCGTCGCCCATCGCGTGCACCAGATAGTACAGCGTATCGATTTCCCACAGCGCCGCGCTCAGGGTGTCCGGGCGGTACAGATCGACATACAGGCAGTTGACCTGCGGCCAGTTCTGCTCCTGCAGCCACTCGATGCGCCGCGCGGCGGCGGTAATCTGGTGCCCCTGTTCGATCAGGTGCGGGATCAGGTTCTGGCCTATATAGCCGCTGGCTCCAAGAACCAGTACGCGTTGGGGTATCATCGGGCCGCCTTGTGCGGTGAAAGAGTCGCAGAACGACAGGATGCCAAATTCAGGGTTTAAATGCACTTTTTGTATGGGTATAAGCCGGTTGCATCCGCCGCGGCGCAGGTTCACACTACGCGCCCCTTATCGAACGAAGACCGGATGTCATGAAGCTCAATGTGATTTGTTACGCCCTGCTGGGCCTGGCGCTGATCGCCAGTTTGTTCTCGCCGCATCCGGTGTGGATGGGGTTGCTGCTGGCGAACCTGCTGACGTTTCTGATCTACGGCGGCGATAAGCTGGCGGCGCGCAAAGGGTGGCGACGGGTGCCGGAGACGACGCTGTTGCTGTTCGGCGCGCTGGGCGGGTGGTTGGGTGCATTGCTGGCGCAGCAGCTGTTTCGCCACAAAACCCAGAAACAGCCGTTTAAAACCTGGTTCATCCTCAGCGTCGCGCTCAACCTGGCGGCGGTGCTGGGGCTGTGGTACTGGGTTTACGGCCGCTGGATTTTCTGATTGCGGGGCGCGGCCTGCGCCCCAAGCGATCAGGCGTGCTGCTGAAGAAACTCCCGCCACAGTTCGACCACCCGCTGCAGATCCTGACGGCTGACGTCGAGGTGGGTCAGAATGCGCGTCAGCGGGCCACTGCTGATCAGCACGCCGCGTTCGCGCATCCACGGACCGAATTTGGCCGCCAGCGCCGGTGGTTGGCGCAGGTACAGCACGTTGGTCTGCGCGCCGGGATCGGCGATCTCCACGCCGATCTGCCGCAGCTGTTGCTCCAGCCAGACCGCGTTGTCATGGTCTTCGCGCAGCCGCGCGACGTTATGCTCCAGCGCGTGGAGGCCGGCCGCCGCCAAAATGCCGGCCTGGCGCAGCCCGCCGCCGGTCATCTTGCGCCAGCGCAGCGCGCGTTGGATGAAAGCCTCGCTGCCGCACAGCAGCGAGCCGACCGGCGCGCCCAACCCTTTCGACAGGCAAATGGTGAAGGTGTCGCAGTACTGCACGATCTCTTTTAGCGGCAGGTTCAGCGCCACGGCGGCGTTGAAGATGCGCGCGCCGTCGATATGCAGCGCCAGCTGCCGCTCGCGGGTAAACTGCCACGCCTGCTGCAGGTAGGCCTGCGGCAAGACTCTGCCGCTGATGGTGTTTTCCAGGCTCAGCAGCCGGGTGCGGGCGAAGTGGATGTCGTCGGGTTTGATGGCGGCGGCGAGCTTGTCCAGCGGCAGCGTGCCGTCGGCGTCGGTCTCGATCGGCTGCGGCTGAATGCTGCCCAGCACCGCTGCGCCGCCGGCTTCGTATTTGTAGTTGTGCGCCTGCTGGCCGACCAGATATTCATCGCCGCGCTGGCAGTGGCTGAGCAGCGCCACCAGGTTGGCCTGGGTGCCGCTGGGCAGAAACAGCGCCGCTTCTTTGCCTGACAGGCGCACCGCCTCGGCCTCCAGCGCGTTGACCGTCGGGTCATCGCCGTAGACGTCGTCGCCGACTTCTGCCTGAGCCATCGCCTGGCGCATGGCGGCGCTGGGGCGGGTAACGGTGTCGCTGCGTAGATCGATAAGCATAGGGTTCCTGGAATGTAAGCGAGAGGAAAAGGGTACATGGCATCATATACCCTTTATTTTACCGGGGCAGCTTGCTTAGCGCAGCCAGTTGGTTTTCGCCAGTTCAACCACTTCGTCGCCGCGGCCGTTGATGATGGCGCGCAGCATGTACAGGCTGAAGCCTTTCGCCTGTTCGAACTTGATCTGCGGCGGCATTGCCAGCTCTTGCTTGGCGGTGACCACGTCCAGCAGCGCCGGGCCGGGATGCGCCAACATCTCCTGCAGCGCGCCGTCCAGATCGGAGGCTTTTTCCACGCGGATGCCCTTGATGCCGGCGGCGTTGGCGATCGCCGCGAAGTCCGGATTATGCAGGTCGGTGCCGTCGGTCAGGTAGCCGCCGGCCTTCATCTCCATCGCCACGAACCCCAGCACGCTGTTGTTGAATACCACGATTTTCACCGGCAGCTTGAGCTGCGCCAGCGACAGGAAATCCCCCATCAGCATGGTGAAGCCGCCGTCGCCGCACATGGCGATCACCTGTTTATCCGGCGCGGTGGCCTGAGCACCGATCGCCTGCGGCATGGCGTTGGCCATCGAACCGTGGTTGAACGAACCGAGCAGGCGGCGCTTGCCGTTCATTTTCACGTAGCGGGCGGCCCACACCGTCGGCGTGCCGACGTCGCAGGTGAAGATGGCGTCGTCGCTGGCGTATTGGCTGAGCTGCTGCGCCAGATACTGCGGGTGGATCGGCTGGTCGTCGTTGGCGGTCGCCAGCCCGTCGAGATCCTTGCGCGCGTTGCGGTAATGCTCCAGCGCCTTGTCGAGGAACGCCCGATCGCGCTTCGGCTCCAGCTGCGGCAGCAGGGCGGTGAGGGTGGTGTGGATATCGCCCACCAGCGCCATATTGACCGGGCAGTGTGCGCCGATGCTGCCGGGGTTGATGTCGATCTGAATGATGTTGGCGTTGGTGGGGTAGAACGCGCGATAGGGGAACTGGGTGCCGAGCAGCACCAGCGTGTCGGCGTTCATCATCGCGTGGTAGCCGGAGGAGAAGCCGATTAGCCCGGTCATGCCGACGCTGTAGGGGTTATCCCATTCGATATGTTCTTTGCCGCGCAGCGCGTGCACCACCGGCGCCTGCAGCAGTTCGGCCAGCTTAACCACTTCATCGTGCGCGCCGGCGCAGCCGCTGCCGCACATCAGGGTGATGTTCTTCGCTTTGTTCAGCGTTTCCGCCAGCTTGTTCAGCTCGCTCATCGGCGGCTGCACCAGCGGCAGCGCCGGGGTATGCCAGGTCACGGCCGCGTCTTCCGGCGCCATGCGCAGCGCCACGTCGCCCGGCAAGACGACCACCGACACGCCGCGATTGAGGATCGCCTTGCGCATGGCGATCTCCAGCACGCGCGGCAGCTGTTCCGGGTTGGAGACCAGTTCGCAATAGTGGCTGCATTCGCGGAACAGCTCCTGCGGATGGGTTTCCTGGAAGTAGCCGCTGCCGATTTCGCTGGAAGGGATATGCGCGGCAATCGCCAGCACCGGCACATGGTTGCGGTGGCAGTCGAACAGGCCGTTGATCAGGTGCAGGTTGCCGGGGCCGCAGGAACCGGCGCACACCGCCAACTGGCCGGTAAGCTGGGCTTCGGCGCCGGCGGCGAAGGCGGCAACCTCTTCATGGCGGGTGCCCAGCCATTCGATGGTGCCCATGCGGTGCAGGCTGTCGCTAAGGCCGTTGAGCGAATCGCCGGTCACGCCCCAAATGCGTTTTACGCCGGCTTGATCCAGCGTTTTGGCGATCAGTGTGGCTACGGTTTGCTTCATGGTTCCCCCAAACAAGGTTTGAAAAACGATGTGGACTCGATCCGGTGAGTGGCAGCAGAACAACTGCAAGCATAGCTTACCGGCTGTGGACGAGGTGCGGTCAGGAAGGGTAAAGAGCGTAGGACGGGGAAAAGTGTAACCGGGCTGGCCGCGGGGAGCTTGCCGATAAATGCCCCATCGCGGCGATGGGGCCAGGGGATCACGCCAGCGTGACGTCACCCTGCAGCTGGCAACTGCAGGCCAGCACGTAGCCTTGCGCTATCTCTTCCGCGCTCAGCGTCATGGCGCTGGTGGTGGTGTAGTCGCCCTCAAGGATGCGGGTTTTGCACGAGCCGCACACCCCGGCGCGGCAGGCAGCGTTGACCGGCAGGGCATGGGCCTCCATCGCCGCCAGTAGGGTGCTGCCGACCGGCACGCGGAATTCGCGCAGCGGGCGGGCGGCGCGCAGCGTCAGCCCTTCGGTGGCGTCGGCCTGCGCCGCCGGCGTGTGGAACTGCTCTTTATGGAAACGCTCGGCCGGCACGCCGAGCCGGCGGCACAGCTGCTCCACCTGATCCATGTAGGGCGCAGGGCCGCAGGTCATCACCGTGCGTTCGGCGATATCCGGCGCCGCCTGCCGCAGCGTCTGTTCATCGATGCGGCCGCTGAGGTAGCCGGGCTGCAGATCCCGCTCGGCCATCAGCGTCAGGCGCAGCTGCGGATGGGCGGCACACAGCGCGCGCCATTGATCGGCGAAAATCGTGTCTGCGGGGGTGCGCACGTTAACGATCGCGGCGATATCGCAGGCCGGACGGTTGGCGGTCAGCCAGCGGCACATCGAGACGATCGGCGTCACGCCGCAGCCGGCCGCCAGCATCAGATAACGATCGGCCGGGTGGCGCTCGCAGCTGAATTCGCCCTGCGCGTCGGACAGCCACAGCGTGTTGCCGGGCTTGACCTCTTGCGTCAGCCAGCGCGATCCGACGCCGTCCGGCAGGCAGCGCACGCTGATGCTGAGAAAGCGACTCTGGCCAGGCGAGGAGGAGAGCGTATAGGCGCGCAGCGTCTCCTCGCTGTTGCGAATGCTGACCAGCGCGAACTGGCCGGCCTGGTAAGGATAGAAAACGTCGCAGATCAGATTCAGCGTCCAGACGTCGGCGGTTTCACGCTGGATGGAATGCACCTGCATGCGGTTCGGGCAAAGCGGAGTGGGTTGAGTCATCGGGGTACCTCAAAAAAAGGGGCCGGCGCAGGCGGCCCCATAACGTAACGGCATCAGGCGAGCAGCGCGGCGATATCCTGCTCGACGGTGGTGATCGGGCGCAGGCCGAATTTCTCGTTGAGGATCGCCATCAGGTTGTCGGTCAGGAAGCCCGGCGCGGTCGGGCCGGTGACGATGTTTTTCACCCCCAGCGACAGCAGCGTCAGCAGAATGACGATCGCCTTCTGTTCAAACCACGACAGCACCAGGCTGAGCGGCAGCTCGTTGACGCTGCAGCCGAGCGTATCCGCCAGCTTGACCGCCAGCATGATGGCGGAGTAGGCGTCGTTGCACTGGCCGACGTCCAGCAGGCGCGGCAGCCCTTCCAGCGTGCCGAAATCCAGTTTGTTGAAACGGTATTTGCCGCAGGCCAGCGTCATGATCAGGCAGTCTTGCGGCACGCTGCGGGCGAAGTCGGTGAAGTAGCTGCGCTCGTCGCGGCTGCCGTCGCAG
The DNA here is from genome assembly GCF_022678525.1 of Serratia sp. PGPR-27. Classification (NCBI taxonomy): domain Bacteria; kingdom Pseudomonadati; phylum Pseudomonadota; class Gammaproteobacteria; order Enterobacterales; family Yersiniaceae; genus Serratia; species Serratia sp. PGPR-27. Next base: position 8,263 of record NZ_JALBYS010000064.1, read on the forward strand.
CCGCCGACCAGGAAGACGTGGCGCAGTTTTTTCTGCGACACCAGGTCGATGACCGTGTCGGCGGCGTTCAGCAACGTCTGGCGGCCGAAGCCGACGGTGATCAGGTGTTCGATCTCGGTGTAAGGGAAGCCGTTCATGCCCTGTGCCTGGCGGATCACGGCGCCGAAGTCGTCGCCTTCCAGATGGTTGACGCCCGGCCAGCCGACGATGCTGCGGGTCCAGATACGATCGCCGTAGTTGCCGACGTTAGGATCGATGATGCAGTTGGAGGTCATCACGATCGGGCCGGGGAATTTGGCGAATTCCGTCTGCTGGTTTTGCCAGCCGCTGCCGTAGTTACCCACCAGGTGCTTGAATTTTTTCAGTTCCGGATAGCCGTGCGCCGGCAGCATTTCGCCGTGGGTGTAGACATTGACGTTTTGCCCTTCGGTTTGCTCGAGCAGCATGCGCAGATCTTTGAGATCGTGGCCGGAAATCAGAATGGCTTTCCCGGCCACCGGGCGCACGTTGACCGCGCTGGGCTGCGGATCGCCGTAGGCCTGGGTTTCACCGCGATCGAGGATCGCCATCACGTTGAAGTTCATCTTGCCGATGCCCATGGCGTTGTTCAGCAGGGTATCGACGTCGCGCGGCCGGGTGCCGAGCCAGGCCATGAAAGCGTGGTAGTCGGCATAGAGCTGTTCGTCGAACTGGCCGAGCACGTGCGCGTGTTCCATATAGGCCGCCGCGCCTTTCAGGCCGTACAGGCACAGCAGGCGCAAACCGTGTACGTCGTCGCCGACCTCGGCCTTGTCGCTGTCGAGGGCAAAATGCGCCGCCTGCTGCAGCAGCGCAGGCATAGCGTCGCCGGCCAGCTGCAGCGCCGCCATCGGGTGATCGACGCGCACGCCGGCGTCCAGCAGCCGGCAACGGGCGGCCAGCGAGTCGCGCAGCAGCAGGGTTTCCCGCGCGTAGCCGATGATGCGCTGGGAATCGAAGTTGACGTTGGTCAGGGTGGAGAAGAAGGCGCGCGGGGCGAAGCTGTCGATTTCGTGGTCGACGATGCCCAGCGAACGCGCCTGCAGCGCCCAGGCGGAGAGGCCCTGCAGCGCCGCCACCAGCAGATCCTGCAGATCGGAGGTTTCCGCCGTTTTGCCGCACATGCCCTGAGCATACGCGCAGCCGTTGCCTGCCGGGGTACGAATGGTTTGTTCACATTGCACACAGAACATAGTCGCTTCCTTTTATTTTTAAAGTTGCATTTATAATGCTTGTTTAAAAGCATAGATCGGCGATCGGGGTTGCAAAAGGCTTTTGTGCGACTACTGCGGGCAAGTTTGATTTAGCGCAATTTTGCGGTGCGGATGGGAATGATTACGCTTTGGGGGCCAGGCGGCCCCCAGGGGGAAAGGATCAGGAGAACAGGGCGATCAGCACCGGCGCCAGCAGGCTCAGCAGGAAGCCGTGCACGATGGCGGGCGGCACCATGTCCAGCCCGCCGCTGCGCTGCAGCACCGGCAGGGTGAAGTCCATCGAGGTGGCGCCGCACAGGCCGAGGGCGGTGGAGCGGCTGCGGCGCACCAGCGTCGGGATCAGCATGATCGCCACCAGCTCGCGCGCCAGATCGTTGAAGAACGCGGCGCTGCCCATCACCGGGCCGTAGGCGTCGGTGATCAGAATGCCGGACAGCGAGTACCAGCCGAAGCCGGAGGCCATCGCCAGCCCGGCCTTGACCGGCAACCCCAGCAGCTGCGCCGCCAGCGCGCCGCCGGCCAGCGACGCGACGGTCACCACCAATGCCACCAGCGTGCCGCGGCGGTTGAGCACGATCTGGCGCAGCGTCATGCCGCTGTTGCGCAGCTGAATGCCGACCAGCAACAGCAGGAAGATCAGCGCATATTCGCTGCCTTTATGGGCGAACTGCAGCCATTGCCACTGCGTCAGGCCGAGCAGGAAGCCGCCGAGCACCACGCCGCACAGCTTGAGCGACTCCAGCGCCATGTGCACGCGCGAAGGCAGCTTTTCCTGTTTATGGCTGCTGCGCCACGGCATGCGCCGCTCCAGCAGCGCCAGCAACAGCAGGTTGGCGCAGAGAATGCAGAAGAAAAACACTGCGCTGTACTGGAAGATCAGCATCAGATTGCTGCTGAGATTCTCCATAAACGCCAGGCTGATGCCCATGAAAAACAGGATCACATACACCATCCAGCTCAGCAGCCGGTTGATCAGCACCAGCAGCGGGCGATGGCGTAAGGGAATGAGGTAACCGACAATCAGCGGTAACAGAATAATCAACAGTCCTGAGTACATGGTGCAGCTTGTGTCCTTGAGTTTTGAAGCGCGCCGAACGGCGGCGAGGAGCACACGCTAACCAAAAGCCCGGCCGGAGTAAAGCGGCAGATTTGACGTTGGCCGCTTGACCTGCAAGGGGTTTTTTGACCATGCTCTGTGAAGGTCACCTCATTGAAGAGGCGACGGCGCGCACGGGAGGCGGCGGATGTTCTTGGAGCGTATCGAAATTGTAGGTTTTCGCGGCATTAACCGGCTGTCGCTGATGCTGGACGACAACACGCTGTTGCTCGGCGAAAACGCCTGGGGTAAATCCAGCCTGTTGGATGCGCTGACGCTGCTGCTGGCGCCGGAGCAGAAGCTGTATCGGTTTGAAGCGCACGACTTCCATTTCCCTCCCGGTGAGGAGGCGGCCAAAGAGCGCCACCTGCAGGTGGTGTTCACCTTCTGCGAAAAAGACATCGGCCATGCGCACCTGCCGCGCTATCGCCACCTGACGCCGCTGTGGGTCAAGGGCGAAGATGGCCTGAGCCGCATTCATTACCGCTGCGAGGGCGAGCTGGCCGACGACGGCACGGTGTGCACCTGGCGTGGTTTTCTCGACGCCGACGGCAACGCCTTTCAACTGCACCATATCGAACAACTGGCCCACGCCATTATCCGCATCCATCCGGTATTGCGCCTGCGCGACGCGCGCTTTATTCGTCGCCTGCGCCCCAGCAGCCTCGGCGATGAACGCAAACCCGATACCCAGGCGCTGGCGCAGCAGTTGGATCAGCTGACGCGCGAGCTGGTGCGCAATCCGCAGAAGTTGACCAACGGTGAGCTGCGTCAGGGGCTGGCGGCGATGCAGCAGCTGCTGGAGCACTATTTCGCAGAGCAGAGTTCACAGGTGACGCGGCCGCGCCGCCGCGGCGGTGAACCGGAGCAGGACGCCTGGCGCGCGCTGGACGGCATCAACCGCATGGTGGCCGAGCCGAACAGCCGCAGCATGCGCCTGATCCTGCTGGGGATGTTTTCCACCCTGCTGCAGGCCAAGGGTGACGTCAAGCTGGATCCCCATGCCCGGCCGCTGCTGCTGGTGGAGGACCCGGAAACTCGCCTGCATCCGATCATGCTGTCGGTGGCCTGGGGGCTGCTCAATCAGCTGCCGTTGCAGCGTATCACCACCACCAACTCCAGCGAACTGGTGTCGCTGGTGCCGGTGGAGCACGTCTGCCGGCTGGTGCGCGAGTCGGGGCGGGTTGCGACCTACCGTCTCGGGCCGCGCGGGCTGAGCGCCGAAGACGGGCGGCGCATCGCGTTTCACATCCGTTTCAACCGGCCGTCGTCGCTGTTTGCCCGCTGCTGGCTGCTGGTGGAAGGCGAGACCGAAGTGTGGCTGCTGAACGAGCTGGCGCGTCAGTGTGGCTACCATTTCGAGGCGGAAGGGGTGAGGGTCATCGAATTCGCCCAGTGCGGCCTGAAGCCGCTGCTGCGCTTCGCCCGCCGTATGGGTATCGAGTGGCATGCGCTGGTGGACGGCGACGAGGCGGGCAAAAAGTACGCCAATACCGTGCGCAGCCTGCTGGACAATCATGAAGACAACGAACGCGATCGGCTGACCGCGCTGCCGGCGCCGGACATGGAACACTTCATGTTCCGCGAAGGGTTCGCCCCGGTCTATCACCGAATGGCGTCGGTGCCGATCAACGCGCAGATGCCGGTGCGCAAGGTGATCCTGAAAGCGGTCCACCACTCGTCGAAGCCGGATCTGGCGATCGAGGTCGCGATGCAGGCCGGCGAATGGGGCACGGACTCGGTGCCGCCGCTGCTGAAGAAAATGTTCTCACGGGTGATCTGGCTGGCGCGCGGCCGGGCGGACTGACGGCCCGCCGGGCGTTATCGGGCGCAGAAATGCGCCGCCAATCCCTGTTCCAGTTCGTCCAGCAGCTGATAGCGGCGGCGATACTCGGCGCGCTTCTTGCTGGCAATTTCTTCGATAGGTTTGCGGGCGATGCGCTCGGGCAGCAGGAAATAGCCGCTGTCGAGCGGTTTGGCGCCCATCGACAGCCAGAACTGATCGTAATCGGCGTGCAGTTGGTCCTTCTTCTTACTCTGGTAGCGCCAGTTTTGATAGATATGGGTGGCGTTGCCGACGGCTACGATCCGGCGGATGCCGAGATGCCGAGCCAGCGTGCAAACGCCTTCCAGCACCAGACGTTTAGGGAACAGACCGTGACACTCCTTGGTGGTGTGCTGGATCTCGGCGTGCGGCACGTCATGGTTCGCGCCCTGCAGGCCGCCGATGAACAACGTCGGCTGCTGCTGATAATGCATCAGCGCAAAGGTGATTTCCGCCAGCATCACGCCGTTGGCGTTGCGCAGCAGCAGCGTGGCTTCCCCTTCCTTATTCAGTTTGTCGATCGCCACCAGTTCCAGCGAGATCGGCGCTTCGTTTTTGCCCATCGCGCGGGCCAGCACGAAAGGCTGTGGGCCGAGGTGGCCGAGACGCATCTTCAGCGGCATGCGCTGCACGATGAGATCGTAATGATCGCGCAGGGCGAACAAGCATTCGATCTTGCTCATGTTGGCCGCCAGGTAGGGGCGATGCAGCTTGCACGGCAGGTTCGGCTGCGCGCTCAGGATCTCCTCCAGCAGCGGGTTGCTGGCCAGGGTGCTGAGCAGGCCGCTGGTGGTGCGCCAGTTGAGCAGCGAACGGCCGAGAAACTTCAGGCGAAACGAGGTTTTTTTCCAGGCGTTGCTCGGTGCCTTTTCGCCATTGATCAGCGCCGTCATCAGTTGCCAGCCGTTAAGCGGCCGGGCGGAGGCGAGTGGGTAGCTGAGCTGTGACATGATGAAATCCTTGGCTGTGTTGAATGGCGCTATTTCATCAAGGCTTCACTAAACGGGAGTTCAATGCCGAACTGTAACCAAGCGTGTCTCCACATTGTGTTGAGCTAAGGTTTAGTTATTCCCTACGGTGCGTGCTAATTTAGCTCCGCCGCCGCAATGGGCGGTTGATATTCACAAGCACAGGCAGGTCAATTTTGACAGGGTTTAAAGGATATAAACGCCGCTGGATACTCGCACTGGCGGTGATTGCGGCGCTTGCCGCGGCGGCCGTTTGGCACTTCCGCCATCCGGCGCCGACCGATTTCAAAACGGTGAAGGTCACCCAGCGCGATCTGCAGCAGAACGTGTTGGCGACCGGCCAGCTGGACGCCGTGCGCAAGGTTGACGTCGGCGCGCAGGTCAGCGGGCAGTTGGAAAAGCTGTATGTCGAGATCGGCGACAAGGTGAAAAAAGGTCAGTTGCTGGGGGTTATCGATCCGCAACAGGCGCAGAACAGCATCCGTGAAGGCGAGGCGACGCTGCGTGAGCTGCATGCGCAGCTGCTGCAGGCGCAGGCGGAACAGCAGCTGGCGGCGGTTACGCTGCAGCGCAACCAGGCGCTGGCCAGGCTGCAGGCGGTGTCGCGTCAGGATTTGGATCAGGCAGCGACGCAGCTGGCGGTGAAGAAGGCGCAGGTAGGCACCATCAATGCGCAGATCGCGCGGAATCAGGCCAGCCTGGATACCGCCAAGATCAATCTGGCCTATACCCGCATCGAAGCGCCGATGGATGGCGACGTGGTGCAGATTACCACGCTGCAGGGCCAGACGGTGATCGCGGCGCAACAGGCGCCGAACATTCTGACGCTGGCGGATCTCGGCACCATGCTGGTGAAGGCGCAGGTCTCGGAGGCCGACGTCATTAACCTCAAGCCGGGTCAGAAGGCCTGGTTCACGGTGCTGGGCGATCCGACCCGGCGCTTCGACGGCGTGCTGAAAGACATTCAGCCGACGCCGGAAAAGGTCAACAACGCCATCTTCTATTACGCGCGTTTCGAAGTGCCCAACCCGGAAAGGCTGCTGCGCTTGCAAATGACGGCGCAGGTGCACATTCAACTGGCCGGCGTCCAGCAGGCGCTGGTGATCCCGCTGGCGGCGCTGGGCGATCAGATCGCCGACAATCGCTACCACGTTTCGGTGCTGAAACAGGGCAAGGAAGAGAAGCGTGAGGTGGCCATCGGCCTGCGCAACAATATCGATGTGCAGATCCTCAGCGGGCTCGAGGCGGGCGATGAGGTGATCGTCAGCCGCGGCGGCGTGGAGGCCGGCTGATGGCGGCGCTGTTGCAGCTGAACGGCATTCGCCGCAGCTACCGTTCCGGCGAGCAGACGGTGGAGGTGCTGAAGGGGATCAGTCTGAGCATCGACGCCGGTGAAATGGTGGCGATCATGGGGGCTTCCGGCTCCGGCAAATCGACGCTGATGAACATTCTCGGCTGCCTGGACAAGCCGAGCGCCGGCGTGTATCGGGTAGCCGGGCAAGATGTGGCGATGCTGAGCGACGATGCGTTGGCGCAGCTGCGGCGCGAGCATTTCGGCTTTATCTTTCAACGCTATCATCTGCTGCCGCACCTGAGCGCGGCGCACAACGTCGAGGTGCCGGCGGTGTATGCCGGGCTGGGCAAAGCGGCGCGGCGCGAACGGGCGGAAGCGCTGTTGCGCCGTCTGGGGCTGGGGGAGCGAGTCAACTATCGGCCGAGCCAGCTTTCCGGCGGCCAGCAGCAGCGCGTCAGTATCGCCCGCGCGTTGATGAACGGCGGGCAGGTGATCCTGGCGGATGAGCCGACCGGCGCGCTCGACAGCCATTCCGGCGAAGAGGTGATGGCGATCCTTAAACAGTTGTGCGCCCAGGGGCACACGGTGATCCTGGTGACTCACGATCCGGCGGTGGCGCGTCAGGCTGAACGGATCATCGAGATCCGCGACGGCGAGATTATCGCCGACTCGCGGCCGGCACCGCAGGAGAATGCGCAGGCCAAGCCGCTGGCACTGGCCGCCGCGGCGCCTTCCTGGCGGCAGATAGGCGGCCGTTTCCGCGAGGCGCTGATCATGGCCTGGCGCGCGATGGCGGCCAACAAGATGCGCACCGCGCTGACCATGCTCGGCATCATTATCGGCATCGCCTCGGTGGTGTCGATCCTGGTGATCGGCGACGCCGCCAAGCAGATGGTGTTGGCGGACATCAAATCCATCGGCACCAATACTGTCGATATCTATCCCGGCAAGGATTTCGGCGACGACGATCCGACCTACCGGCAATCGTTGAAATACGGCGATCTCGATGCGCTGCGCGAACAGCCTTACATCAGTGCGCTGTCGCCGAGCATCAGCAGCAGCATGCGGCTGCGTTTGGGCAACGTTGATGCGGCGGCCAACGTCAACGGCGTCAGCGAGCAGTTCTTCCGCGTGTACGGCATGAGCTTTACCCAGGGCGTCGGCATCGATCCGATGCAGGTACAGTCGCAGGCGCAGACGGTGGTGATTGACGCCAATACCCAACGGCGGCTGTTCCCGCACCAGAAGAACGTGGTGGGGGAAGTGATCCTGGTGGGCAACATGCCGGCGACGGTGGTCGGCGTGGCCAAGGAGAAGCAGTCGATGTTCGGCAGCAGCAAGACGCTGAACGTGTGGGTGCCGTACAGCACCATGGCCAACCGGCTGATGGGCAACAGCTATTTCGATTCGATCACCGTGCGCATCCGCGACGGTTACGACAGCAAGGAAGCGGAGCAGCAACTGTCGCGACTGTTGACGCTGCGCCACGGCAAGAAGGACTTTTTCACCTATAACATGGACAGCCTGGTGCAAACCGCGGAGAAAACCACCCGCACGCTGCAGCTGTTCCTGACGCTGGTGGCGGTGATTTCGCTGGTGGTGGGCGGCATCGGCGTGATGAACATCATGCTGGTGTCGGTGACCGAGCGCACGCGCGAGATCGGCATCCGCATGGCGGTGGGCGCCCGTTCCGGCGACGTGTTGCAGCAGTTCTTGATCGAGGCGGTGTTGGTCTGCCTGGTGGGGGGCGCGCTGGGGATTACGCTGTCGTTCGCCATCGGCCTGGCGGTGCAGTTGGTATTGCCGGGCTGGCAGATCAGCTTCCCGCCGGCGGCGTTGCTGAGCGCGTTCCTCTGTTCCACCGGTATCGGCGTGGTGTTCGGCTATCTGCCGGCGCGCAATGCCGCGCGGCTGAATCCGATCGATGCGCTGGCGCGCGAGTAAGTAAAAGGCATAAAAAATGCCAGTCACACGGCGGCTGGCATTTTTATCGCAGTCAGGGTCAATGCAGCGCGACGCTGCTGGAGGCGTTCAGGACAGCGCCTCGCTTTCCACCGGCACAATCAGACTGGCATGGTTCCCTTTTGGCCCTTGATGCACGTCGAAGCTGACCTGCTGACCTGCCTTCAACGTTCTGTAACCATCCATCTTGATGGTG
>NZ_JALBYS010000065.1:0-16592 GCF_022678525.1 Serratia sp. PGPR-27
GGAACAGGTGAGCGCCGCCATGCAGAAGGATCTGTCGCAGGCGGCCAATGGCCAGGTCACCGTCAAGCTCTATCCGGGTCTGGAAGGTTATCCGGCGCAAATCGATCGCCTGCCGGGCATCAACATCGACGATCTGGATATCGCGGTCGACGACTTCGCCTTCAAACCGGAATACCTGAGCGGCGCGGCCGATCAAGGGGAGCACGTAGCGGAGACGCTGTCTTCCAATCTGCTGAAATCCAACTGCCTGGTCACCAATCAGCCGGACTGGGGCAGCGTGGTGATCCGCTATGAAGGCCGCCAAATCGATCGCGAAAGCCTGCTGCGCTACCTGATCTCCTTCCGCCAGCACAACGAATTCCACGAGCAGTGCGTCGAGCGCATTTTCAACGACATCAAGCAGAGCTGCCGCCCGGAAAAACTCAGCGTGTTCGCGCGTTACACCCGCCGCGGCGGCCTGGACATCAACCCCTTCCGCAGCGATTTCGAAACGGCGCCGACGCTCGGCCGCCTGATCAGACAGTAAGCCTCATCCCCAATGCTCCCGCCAGGGAGCATTGTTTCTCTCGCTTTCATCTCCCTGTTATTTTTCGCCATTATCGTCGTCAGCGGCTATCTTCAAAGCACACTGACGGAGATTAACGACGCATGCCTGACCTTTCTCGCAGAGACATCCTGCGGGCTGCCGCCATCGGATCGGCGTTCTCGCTGTTGCCCGCCTCGATTCGCAAAGCGCTGGCCATTCCCGCCAATAACCGCACCGGTACCCTGCGCGACGTCGAACACGTGGTGATCCTGATGCAGGAGAACCGCTCTTTCGACCACTACTTCGGCACCTTGCCGGGCGTGCGCGGCTTCAGCGATCGCTTTACCATTCCACTGCCCGGCGATCGCCTGGTCTGGCAGCAACAGGGCGCCGAACGGCTGGTGCTGCCCTACCATCTGGACAGCAAACGCGGCAACGCCCAGCGCGTCACCGGCACGCCGCACTCGTGGGTGGATGAGCAAGCCGCCTGGGATCACGGCCGCATGAGCGCCTGGCCCACCTACAAAACGCCGGCCTCGATGGGCTACTACCGCCAGCGGGAGCTGCCGTTCCAGTTTGCGCTGGCCAACGCTTTCACCCTGTGCGATGCCTATCACTGCTCCATCCACGCCGGCACCAACACCAACCGGCTGTTCCACTGGACCGGCACCAACGGCCCATCCGCCGCCGACGTGGCGGTGGTGGTCAACGAATGGGACAGCCCCGGTCCGGCGGACCGCGGCTACCAGTGGACAACCTATCCGGAACGGCTGGAGGCGAGCGGCGTCAGCTGGAAGGTATATCAATTCCTGCCGGACAATTTTACCGACAACCCGCTGGCGGGTTTTCGCCAATACCGCGCCGCCAGCATTCAGGTGGGCAACCCGGCGTGGCCGCCGAAAGACTTCAACGCTTTCGTGCCTTATAGCGATGCGCTCAACGAGGCCGCACCGCTGTACAAAGGCAACGGCAACACCCTGCCGGCCGCCGACGGCAACGATCTGGACGCCATGCTGGCCGGATTCCGCGCCGACGTGCAGCAGGGCAAACTGCCGCAGGTCAGCTGGATCATCGCGCCGGCGGCCTATTCGGAACACCCCGATCCCTCCAGCCCGGTACAGGGCGGCTGGTTCACCCAAGAGATCCTCAACGCGCTGACCGACAACCCGGAGGTGTGGAGTAAAACCGTTCTGTTGGTCAACTACGACGAAAACGACGGCTTTTTTGACCATATGCCTTCGCCTTCCGCGCCGTCGCTGCGCGAAGACGGCAGCTTCGCCGGTAAATCGACGGTGCCGTTCGACACCGAGATCTTCCAGCACGTGGCGCCGCCCGGCTCGCAGGATCAACCGCCGCCGGACGGCCGCATCTACGGCCCCGGCCCGCGGGTGCCGATGCTGGTGCTGTCGCCCTGGAGCCGCGGCGGCTGGGTCAATTCGCAGGTTTTCGATCACACCTCGGTGCTGCAATTTTTGGAAAAGCGCTTTCAGGTGCATGAACCCAACATCAGCGCCTGGCGCCGCGCGGTGTGCGGCGATCTCACTTCGGCGTTCAACTTTGTCGATCCTAACGGCGAAGCGCTGCCGAGCCTGCCCGCCACCAGCCGACACGCCGCCGACGGCCTGCGCCAGCGTCAGGAACAGCTGCCGCAAGTGCCGCTGCCATCGCCCGCCCACCAGCGTTTACCCCATCAACGCCGCCTGGCGCGCCCTTCCCGCGCGTTACCCTACCAGCTGCACGTCGAGGCCAGCGTCGCGGTCGAGCAACGCCGCGTGACGCTGAACCTGTTCAATACCGGCGAGCAGGGAGCGGTGTTTCACGTCTACGACCAGCGCGATCTGGCGCAGATCCCGCGCCGTTTTACCGTCGAGGCGGGCAAGGCGGTCAGCGACGACTGGCAAACGGAGAATGAGTACCATCTGTGGCTGCTTGGCCCCAACGGCTTTCATCGTGAGTTGCGCGGCGCCCTGAGCCGGCCGCAGCCGGAGGTGCGTTTGCGCCCGATGGGCCGCAACCTGCTGCTGCAGTTGAATAACCCGGCCCCCGAAGCGATAACGGTCACCCTCGAACGCTGCCCTTACACGCAGCAAGGCCCGTGGTCTATCACGCTGCCTGCGGGCGGCAGCCATCAGCAAGCGTTTGACGCCCGCGCCAGCGGCGGTTGGTACGATATTACGCTGCAAAGCGCCGGGGGCTGGCTGCGCCGCCTGGCGGGGCGGCTGGAAGATGGCGAACACAGCGTCAGCGACCCGCTGATGGGCCATGAGTAACTATCGGCATCGAGGGAGTTCAAAAATCGAAAGGATATCGCTTATCATTGCGTTCTCGTTCTTTGCCGATTACCCAAGGATCTTCATGCCCGCTGTTCTTATCGCCAAAGCCGGCCGCTGGTTGGCCGCCTGCGTTTTACTGTTGGCCGGCGCCGCTCAAGCCGCGCCGATCGTCGTCACCGATGTCGCCGGCCGCCAGGTCACCCTGCCGCAACCGGCCAAACGCGTTATCCTGGCCGATGCCCGCGCGCTGCTGGCGCTGAATATTCTGCATCCGCAGGAGCCGCTGAAAAACATCATCGCCTGGGACAACTCGCTGAAGGTCAAAGCGCCGGATCTGGTTGAAGCCTACGCGAAAAAATTCCCACAGGTCATGCAGATCCCAACCTTCGACAACCCCTACACCAGTGATTTCAGCGTAGAAAGCGCGGTGGTGCGTCAACCGGATCTGATCATTTTCGACATTGGCCTGCTGAGCAAATTGAAAGACAGCGGCGTGCTGACCCAGTTGGAAAAAGTCGGCATCCCGGTGCTGATCATCGATTTTCGCCAACAGCCGCTGACCAACACCGTCGCCAGCATGGCGCTGTTGGGTAAAGTATTTGACGAGCAGCCCAATGCCGATGCTTTCATCCGTCTCTATCAGCAGCGCCTCGAGCTGGTGCGGCAGCGGGTCGCCACGCTGAAACCGGAGCAGCGCCCCAGCGTCTTCATCGAGCGCAGCGCCGGCATCAAAGGCGAACAGTGCTGCAACACCTTCGGCAAAGGCAGCTTCGGGCAGTTCATCGATACCGCCGGCGGCAATAATATCGGCAGCACGCTGTTTTCAGACATGGGCGGTGAAGTGAACGTCGAACAGGTGATCAGCAGCAACCCGGATTTCTATCTGCTGACCGGCGCCGACTGGAGCCGCGGCCATCGCGGCACGCTGGCGGTGCCGCTGGGTTACGCCACCGATATGGCCACCAGCCAAAAGAAACTGGCGCACCTGCTGGATCGCACCGGCATTAACGTGCTGAAAGCGGTGAAAGAAAAACGCGTGATGGCGATTTACCATCAATTTTACGACACGCCGCTCAACTTTATCGCGGTTGAGGCGATCGCCAAGTTCCTGCACCCGGCGCTGTTTAAAGATATTGATCCGCAAGCGGATATCGAAATGGTGCACCGGAAATTCACCGCGCTGGATTACAGCGGCGTCTTCTGGCTTACGCCGCAATAACCCCCGCCAGGGCCCGCCAGCCGGGCCCTGTTTCCCGCATTCATTATTTAGTTACCCGCTTAACTATCCCGTAACAATTCTATTTACTTGCCAATAATTATCATTAAGATTGTCTTTTCTAAAAAAACACATCCGGGTCTGAAACTCTTAAGGCATTATTATGTCACCTCTTTTTCGGCTTTCTCTGCTGACGGCTTCCATCGCCGTCGCATTCCCTGTCCTTGCTACTGATAACTCATCTCAGAACGATACCGACACCGTGACCGTCGTCGGCAACTGGCTGGACAACCCCGATACCAGTTCGGTGCTGCTCAACCATCCGGGCGCGCGTTCCATCGTCACCCAGCAGCAAATGCACGAACAGGGCGACCAAACCATCGCCGATAGCCTGCGCGGCGTACCCGGCGTGCAAGTGCGCGACAGCAACGGCACCGGCGGCAGTGACATCTCGCTTAACGTCGGCGTGCGCGGCCTGACTTCGCGTCTTTCTCCACGCTCCACCATTCTGATGGACGGCGTCCCGCTGGCGGTCGCGCCTTACGGCCAGCCGCAGCTGTCGATGGCCCCGCTGTCTATCGGTAATCTGCAATCGGTGGACGTGGTGCGCGGCGGCGGCGCGGTGCGCTACGGGCCGCAGAACGTCGGCGGCGTGATCAACTTCGTTACCCGTGACATTCCCAAAACGTTTGGCGGCACCGCCAGCGTACAAACCCAGGGCGCCAGCCACGGCGGCCTGAAGACCCTGACCAGCGCCTCCATGGGCGGCACCGCAGACAACGGCCTCGGCGCCGAACTGCTCTACTCCGGGCTGCACGGCCAAGGTTACCGCGACAACAACGACAACACCGACATCGACGATTTCATGCTGAAAACGCGTTATGCGTTCACCGATCGTGACGAGCTGCTGGCCAATTTCCACTACTACGACGCCAAAGCCGGCATGCCGGGCGGGCTGAGCACCGCGCAATACGCGCAAAACCCGTTCCAATCCACGCGGCCGTGGGACCAGTTCGAAGGCCGCCGCAAGGATATGTCGTTCAAGTACAAACATCAGGAAGACGACAAACAGTTCGAAGTGTTGACCTACTTCACCGACAGCTACCGCGGCAGCAACATCGAATCGGAAGGCACAGGCAAAAACGCGGGCCAGCGGCGCATGGTCTCCTATCCGCGCCACTATTCAACCTGGGCTATCGAACCAAGTTATTCGCAGGTCTTCCGTTTCTGGGATATGGCGCACGAGATCACCCTCGGTTACCGCTACCTGAATGAAACCATGGATGAAAAGGCGTCGCGTTCGGCCTGGTATAACCCGGCGAATATCGGCTCGACGCCGGAGACCCCGGATTATTACCAGCACACCTCCGGCGGCACCGCGGCCAACGCGTTCTATATCGACGACACCATTAACGTCGGCAACTGGACGGTCACGCCGGGCCTGCGTTATGAAAGCATCCGCACCCACGTGGACGATTCGTTCAACAATATCAGCCGCAAGAAAAGCTACAGCGAGCCGCTGCCGTCATTGAACGTGATGTACCACCTGTCCGACGCCTGGAAACTGTTCGCCAACGCCAACACTTCGTTCGGCAGCATGCAGTATTTCCAACTGACCAAAGGCGGCAACGGCAACCAGCCGGCGCCGGGGCTAACGGCGGAAAAAGCGCACACCTATGAATTCGGCACTCGCTACGACGACACCGTAGTCAAGGCCGAGGCCACGCTGTTCTACATCGACTTCGATAACCAGCTGCAGTACATCAGCAACGACGTGGGCTGGACCAACATGGGTGCCACCAAGCACAAAGGCATCGAGCTGGCACTCAGCTACGATCTCAGCGAGCTGAATCGCGCGCTCGACGGCGCCAGCGTCTACACCAGCTATACCTACACCAAGGCCAGCACCGACAAGGGCGACTTCGCCGGTAAAGATCTGCCGTTCTACTCGCGCCAGGTCTATACCGTCGGTACACGTTACGCCACCGGCAACTGGGTATGGAATCTGGACGGTTATGCGCAGTCGAAACAGCATTCGCCGGGCACCGGGCCGGAGTACATCACGCAGGAAAGCGCCGATGGCCAGTTCGGCAATATCGCCGGTTACATGGTGTGGAATATGCGCGGGGAATATAACTTCGGGCCGCAGCTGTCGAACCTGACGCTGGGTGCCGGGGTGAAAAACCTGTTCGATCAGCGCTACTTCACCCGCTCCAACGACAACAACTTCGGCAAGTACGTCGGCGAACCGCGCACCTTCTTCGTGCAGGGGTCAATCGCCTTCTAATGCCGGGGCCCGGCAGGGCCCCGGTATCACCGACAGTAAAGGCGAAACAGGCGCGCCAGGTGCGCGCCCATCGGCGTCAGGGTGGTGTCCTTGCGTTGGATAAGATAAAACGTCGCTTTCGGCAGACGCTCTTCCAGCTCGAGCGGCACCAAATGCTTGCCCAAAATCGGATCCGAAATCACGTCCACCGAAAGAATGCTGACAAAATCGCTCTGCGCCACCAGGCTGGTACAGGCCATAAAGGTCTCGCAGGTCACGCTGATCGACGGCGCCATGCCCAAGTCCCCAAACAGATCGTGCAATAGCCGATAGTAACTGCCTTTCGGCGTCGGCATGGTCCAGTCGCAGTGCTGCAGCTGTTTCAGCGAGGTCGCCCCCTCCATCGGATGCCCTTTGCGCACCACTACCCGATACTCTTTTTCCATCAGCCGTTCATACTGCAGCTCGTTGTCGAGGCTGCTGGGGTAATAGGTATTGACGGTAAAATCCAGCTCGCCCTGGCGCAGTTCTGGGATCATCGACACCAGTTGCCCCTCGACGATGCGCACCTTCACGTTGGGATACTCACGGTGAAACTGGGTGATCACTTGCGGCATCACGGTGCGCGCAATGCTGCCGCCAACGCCGATATTCACCGTGCCGCCCGCCAACCCCAGCCGCTGCTGAATGTCTTCCTGCGCCACCCGCAGCTCTTCGAGGATCAGGCTGGCATGCTGGAAAAAGTTATCGCCGCAGTCGGTCAATACCACCCCCTGACTGCGGCGAATAAACAGCTTGGCGCCCAGCACCTCTTCCAGTTCCTGAATGGCCTTGGTCAGCGCAGGCTGGGAAAAGCGAGAGGTGCGGCTGGCGGCGCGGATGCTGCCCTGGCGGCTAACGTCCACAAATGCACGTAATTGGTGCAATTTTATCGAGGCTGGCATAGGCGAAAGGCGATAACCGTTGTTTATCAATAGCAAGATATTGGCATCTTATTTAGCCAGATTCCATTGTGTACATTCGGAAAAAACATAATAAATAACCAAATTCTTATTTCGCTTAATTAAGCGCATTTTCTGCGCCAATAAGCGCCATTCACGGCAGTTAGTAACCAAACGCACCTTTTTCTTTGCAATAGCTTCACCGTCTGATTTCAGTTCAGAGCATAACTGCTGCCTGGAGCGATCCAGCGCGCGATAACTTATGAGATATCACTATGACTAATTCGCTTTCGATGTTGGTGGCTGATTTGTACCCGCAATTGCAGGCCTGGCGCCGCGACTTCCACCGCTATGCCGAATCCGGCTGGTTTGAGTTCCGCACCGCCACCCTGGTGGCGGAAGAACTCGATCGGCTGGGCTATCGCCTGCAGCTGGGCCGCGAGGTCATCAAGGCAGAGGCGCGCATGGGGCTGCCCTCGCCCGCCGAGCTGGAAGCGCAGGAACAGCGCGCCCGCAATCAGGGGGCGTTGGAAAAATGGTTGCCGCATTTTTCCGGCGGCTTCGCCGGCATCGTCGCAACGCTCGATACCGGCCGCCCCGGCCCGACTATCGCTTACCGCGTGGATATGGACGCCCTCGATCTCAACGAATTGCTGGAACCCGAACACCTGCCGTTCCGTGAAGGGTTCGCCTCTTGCAACAGCGGCATGATGCATGCATGCGGTCATGACGGCCATACCACCATCGGCCTGGGGCTGGCGCACGTGTTCAAAAGCCTGGAGTCCCAGCTTCGCGGCACCGTCAAACTGATCTTCCAGCCGGCGGAAGAAGGCACACGCGGCGCAAAATCGATGGTGGAGGCCGGCGTGGTGGACGACGTCGATTTCTTCACCGCGGTGCATATCGGCACCGGCGTGCCGGCCGGTGAGCTGGTGTGCGGCAGCGACAGCTTTATGGCCACCAGCAAGCTGGACGTCACCTTTCGCGGCGTCGCCTCGCACGCCGGCGCCAAGCCGGAAGACGGCCGCAACGCGCTGCTGGCGGCGGCGCAGGCTGCGCTGGGGCTTTACGCCATCCCGCGCCACAGCGAAGGCAGCTCGCGCATCAATGTCGGCGTGCTGCAGGCCGGCACCGGCCGCAACGTGATCGCCGATCGGGCGTTTATGAAGGTGGAGACGCGCGGCGCCACCAATGAGATCAACGCGTTTGTTTATCAACAGGCGCTGAACGCCATCGAAGGCGCCGCCAAAATGCACGGCGTCGCCTGCGATATCGCGCTGATGGGCGCGGCGCAGAGCAGCAAACCGACCCAACCGTGGGTGGATTACATCCGCCGCCAGGCGCAGCAGATAACCGAGCTGGCCTCGGTGGTCGATCGCCGCGAACAGGCCGCCGGCTCAGAAGACGCCACCTACATGATGGAACGGGTGAAATCGCACGGCGGCCAGGCCTCATACGTCATTTTCGGCACCGAGCTGAGCGCCGGGCACCATAACGAGAAATTCGACTTCAACGAGCAGGTGATGGCGGTGGCGGTGAAAACGCTGGCGTCGCTGGCGCTGAACCTGCCGACATTCGGGAGCGGAGCATGAGCAACTCAGAACTGCAGGCCTTTATCGACGACTACATTGACCAACGCCAGTCCCGCTTCAGCGCGCTGAGCGACGCGATTTGGGACCACCCGGAAACGCGCTTTAACGAGACCTATTCCGCCACGTTGCTGGCCGATGCGCTGGAACAGGAAGGCTTCTCGGTTGAACGCGGCGTGGGCGACATCGAGACGGCGTTCATCGCCAGCTACGGCAGCGGCCACCCGATTATCGCGCTGCTGGGCGAGTACGACGCGCTGGCCGGGCTGAGCCAGCAGGCCGGTTGCGCCACGCCGCAGCCGCTGGTGGAAAACGGCAACGGCCATGGCTGCGGCCACAACCTGCTGGGCACCGCCGCGCTGGCCGGCGCCTTCGCCGCCAAGGCGTGGATGCAGCAGAACCGGCTGAGCGGCACCCTGCGCTTCTACGGCTGCCCCGGCGAAGAAGGCGGCTCCGGCAAGACCTTTATGGTGCGCGAAGGCCTGTTCGATGACGTCGACGCCGCACTCACCTGGCACCCGGAAGGCTTCAGCGGCATGTTCAATACCAGCACGCTGGCCAACATCCAGGCGGCGTTTCACTTCAAGGGCGTCGCCGCCCATGCCGCCAACTCGCCGCACCTGGGGCGCAGCGCGCTGGACGCGGTGACGCTGATGAATACCGGCGCCAACTTCCTGCGCGAACATATCGTGCAGGAAGCGCGGCTGCACTACGCAGTCACCAACACCGGCGGCAGCTCCCCCAACGTGGTGCAGGCCGATGCCGAAGTGTTGTACCTGATCCGCGCGCCGCAGCTCGATCAGGCGCAGGACATTTACCAACGGGTGATCAACATCGCCAAGGGCGCAGCGCTGATGACTGACACCCAGGTGGAAGTGCGCTTCGACAAGGCCTGCTCCAACTATGTGCCGAACCGCAGCCTGGAACGCGCGATGTATCAAAACCTGTGTGATTTCGGTCTGCCCGAGTACAGCGACGCCGAGCGCCGCTTCGCCGAGGAAATCCGCCAGACCCTGAGCCTCGACGATCTGCGCAACGCCAAACTCAACATTGCCCGCACCGGCGGCGCGTCCGGACGCGAGTGGGTGCAGCAGTTGGGAGATAAGGTGCTGATGGACGAGGTCGCGCCTTATGTGGAATCCGACGACCTGCTGTACGGCTCTACCGACGTTGGCGACGTGAGCTGGGTGGCGCCGACCGCCCAATGCTTCAGTCCTTGTTTCGCACTCGGCACTCCGCTGCACACCTG
Organism: Serratia sp. PGPR-27; assembly: GCF_022678525.1. Classification (NCBI taxonomy): domain Bacteria; kingdom Pseudomonadati; phylum Pseudomonadota; class Gammaproteobacteria; order Enterobacterales; family Yersiniaceae; genus Serratia; species Serratia sp. PGPR-27. The sequence continues at coordinate 10,061 of NZ_JALBYS010000065.1, forward strand.
GCAACTGGTGGCGCAGGGCCGTACCGCTATCGCCCATAAGGGCATGTGCCTGGCCGGCAAGGTGATGGCGGCGACCGCCATCGATCTGCTGAGCGACAGCGCCCTGCTGGCGCGCTGCCGCAGCGAGTTCGAGCGCCAGCGCGCCGAACAGCCGTACCGCTGCCCAATCCCGCAGGGGGTGCAACCATCGCCATTGGAATAGCATGAACAGACAAGGCCCGGACAACCGGGCCACTAAGTATAATTATAAATAAATCAAATAATAACAATCACACAACAGAGCAAACACAGAGGGTAAAATCATGAGTGAGGCCACAACGCCAATCAATAAAAGCCCCGGACGCGTTTTTTACTGGGTGGAACGCATCGGCAATAAGATCCCCAATCCGTTTTTACTGTTCGTCTATTTGATCCTGGTGCTTATGCTGGCCACCGCGCTGTTTTCCTGGCTCGATGTGGCGGTGAAAAATCCGGCCACCGGCGAGCTCATCAAGGTGAATAACCTGATGAGCGTGGCGGGCATGCAGTGGATATTTCCCAATATCATCCATAACTTCAGCAGCTTTGCGCCGCTGGGGGCTATTTTGGCGCTGGTGATAGGCGCCGGCCTGGCGGAAAAGGTCGGCCTGCTGCAGGCGCTGATGTACAAAATGGCCTCGCGCGTCAGCGCCCGCTACGCCAGCTATATGGTGCTGTTTATCGCCTTCTTCAGCCATATATCGTCGGACGCTGCGCTGGTGGTGATGCCGCCGCTCGGCGCGCTGATGTTTATCGCAGTGGGCCGCCACCCGATAGCCGGGCTGCTGGCGGCGATCGCCGGCGTCGCCTCCGGCTTTACCGCCAACCTGTTGATCGTCACCACCGACGTATTGCTTTCCGGCATCAGCACCGAAGCCACCAAAGCGGTGGACGGCGCGGTTCACGTCAGCGTGATCGACAACTGGTACTTTATGGCCACCTCCGTGATCGTGCTGACCATCGCCGGCGCGCTGCTCACCGACAAGTTTATCGAGCCCCGTCTGCCGAAGTGGCAAGGCGGCGCCGAAGACAAAATCGCAGCGCTGACCCCGCTGCAGAACCGGGGGCTGATGATGAGCGGCATCGCCGCGCTGGTGTTTATCGCCATCATCGCCGCTCTGGTGGTGCCGGAGGCCGCGCCGCTGCGTGACCCGAACACCGGTTCGGTGATCCCTTCCCCGTTCATCAAGGGTATTGTGCCGATCATCATCCTGTTCTTCTTCACCGTCGCCATTACCTATGGCGTCGTCACCAAACAGATCCGGCGGCCGGACGATATTCCCCACCACTTGCTCGATCCGATGAAAAGCATGGCGGGTTTCATCGTGATGGTGTTTCCACTGTCGCAGTTCGTGGCGTTCTTTAACTGGAGCAACATGGGCAAGTTTATGGCCGTCGGCCTGACCGATATGCTGGAAGCCGCCGGCATGAGCGGCGCACCGGCATTTCTCGGCCTGATGTTCCTCTCCGCCTTCCTGTGCATGTTCATCGCCAGCGGCTCGGCGATCTGGTCAATTTTGGCGCCGATCTTCGTGCCGATGTTTATGCTGCTCGGTTTCCACCCGGCGTTCGCCCAGATGATCTTCCGCATCGCCGACTCTGCGGTGCTGCCGCTGGCGCCGATGTCGCCGTTCCTGCCGCTGTTCCTCGGCTTCCTGCAGCGCTACCGCAAAGACGCGCAGCTCGGCACCTATTACGTGCTGATCCTGCCCTATCCTTTGGTGTTCTTCAGCGTGTGGATTTTGCTGCTGCTGGTCTGGTATGCGCTAGGCTTGCCAATCGGTCCCGGCGTCTATCCGAAGCTGGGCTAAACGCCCCGCTATCTCGCCCCGCGCCGGTTCGCGGGGCAGATCCCCTTCTCCCCAAGCCCAGCAGAAAGATTGATCTTCCTCACTGACCAAGCGGCTCTGAGGATTATTTCATTGCCTTGCTAAACCGGTTCTTCTATTTTAGCTCACCATCTGACAACGACAAAAACAGGGATTAAGCATGATGAATCGCGTATGGGTACTGGGCGACGCCGTGATCGACCTGGTGCCGGAAAATGCCAACGGTTATCTCAAATGCCCCGGCGGCGCGCCGGCGAACGTGGCGGTGGGTATCGCCCGCTTGGGCGGCGACAGCGCCTTTATCGGCCGGGTGGGGCAAGACAGCTTCGGCGCCTTTCTGCAGCAGGTGCTGAGCGATGAAGGGGTGGATATCGGCCATATGCGGCCGGATCCCGAACACCACACCTCCACGGTGGTGGTGGATCTCGATCTTCAGGGTGAGCGCTCATTCACGTTTATGGTGCAGCCCAGCGCCGATCTGTTTTTACAGCCCGACGATCTGCCGGCTTTCCAGCGGGGCGAATGGCTACACCTCTGCTCCATCGCGCTGTCGCAGGAGCCCAGCCGCAGCGCGGCCTTTACGGCGATGGAACGCATGCGGGCAGTCGGCGGCCGGGTCAGTTTCGATCCCAACATCCGCGAAGAGGTCTGGCGCCAGCCGGAAGCGCTGCGCCCCTGCCTGCAAAAGGCGCTGCTGCTGGCGGACGTGGTGAAACTGTCGCGCGAAGAGCTGGCTTTCATCAGCCATCTTGACGATCTGGAGAACGCCATGCGCTGGATGATGCAAACCTATCCGCTGCGCCTGCTGCTGGTGACGCTGGGCGGCGACGGCGTCTGCGTACACGACGGGCATCGTCTGCGCCATTTCCGCGCGCCGCCTGTCGTGCCGGTCGATACCACCGGCGCCGGCGACGCCTTCGTCGCCGGGCTGTTAGCGGCGCTGGCGCGCCTTCACGCATTGCCGCAGGAAGCGCAATGGCCGGCGGTTATCGCTCAGGCTCAGGCCTGCGGCGCGCTGGCCACCACCGCCAAGGGCGCCATGACCGCCCTGCCCCGCGCCGACGAGTTGGCTGCTTTCCTGCGTTGATCCCCTGCATCCACGGCGCCCCCCTGAGCGCCGTGGTCTTTTAGCCCACGATTTGCGTACTCGATCACAATAGCTGAATCGGGTTAGCAAACTTGATTGCCAGTCCGCTTCTCGATCGCTATCTTTCGCCATGAAAAACCGGTTTAGCAATTTAGCAAAAAATAATAACAACCCTTCCCGGATGATAGACGATGACGAAAAAACTCAGCTATTTGGCGATAACAACAGGGCTTTTCCTCTCCACGTCTGCCGCTGCGGCCTCGGGCGGCGGCGGCATCGAGGCGCGTCTCAACGCGCTGGAACAACGTCTGGCGCAGGCGGAACGGCGCGCCGCTCAGGCTGAAACCCGCGCCACGGCGGCGGAACGCCGGGCGCAACAGTTGGAACAGCGCACCGCCAGCACCGAAAGGCAAACCGCGCAGGTCGCGCAGCGCGCCACCACGCTGGAAACGCAATCCTCTCCGACCAGCGCGCTGAAACTGAACGGTTTCAACGATCTGAAACTGTATGGCGACGTGGAGTTCAACCTGGACGGCGCCAGCCGCAGCGGCCAGCTGACATCGTTGAAAGGCAGCGACCACAAGGACTGGAAACCCGGCAACAAAGAGCGCTGGGACATCAACGGCCGCATTCTGGTCGGGCTGGACGGCTACCGCCGCAATCCGGACGGTAACTTCTCCGGCTTCAGCGTCCAGCCGCTGGCGGACATGAACGGCAAAATGAACCTGGACGACGCCGCTTTCTTCTTCGGCAATGAAAAGAACTGGCAAACCAAAATCGGCCGCTTCGAAGCCTACGACATGTTCCCGCTGAATCAGGACACCTTCATTCAATACTCCGGCAATACCGCCAACGACCTGTACGCCGACGGCTTCGGCTATATCTACATGATGAAAGAAGGCCGCGGCCGTAGCAGCAGCGGCGGCAACCTGATGCTGAGCAAATACGCCGGGGATGTCTATTTCGAACTGAACACGCTGGTGGAAGACGGCACCTCGCTGTTCCAGGACAACAGCTACCACGGCAATGCGCTGGAAAATAAGAAAAACGTCGCCTATTTGCGCCCGGTGATCGCCTGGAAGAAAGACGCCTTCAGCATCGCGGCGGCGATGGAAAGCAACGTGGTGAATAACGCCTACGGCTATCAGGACAGCCAGGGCCGCTTCGTCGATCAATCCAAGCGCAACGGCTACGGCATGACGATGAGCTGGAACAACAGCGCCGCCGATCCAGACAACGGCGTGGTGGCCAACCTGAGCACCGCCTACCTGGATGCCACCGGCGAGCAAGACTTCACCGCCGGCGTCAACGTGCTGTGGCGGCGCTTCGAACTGGGTTATATCTATGCGCACAACAACATCAAAGAGTTCAATACCGCCGGGATCGCCGCTGATATCCACAACCCGCTCAGCGAACCGGGCAACTACGACATCCACACCGTTCATGCGTCGTATCAGATACCTAACATTATGAATATGAAGAATTTCAACCTGTACTTAGGCGCCTATGTGTCGCTGCTGGAAGCCAACGCCGACAGCAAGATCGCCAACGGCGACAACGACCAGCGTTACGGCATGCGCGCCAGATTCAAGTATTTCTTCTGACATCGATTCACGGCGCTGCGCTGCAAACTGCGCGGCGGCATTTTTATTTAGCAAGGGGACAACATGGACATTACCGCAACCGCCAACGCGCTGTTGCCGCTGCTCGGCGGTAAAGAGAACATCGCCAGTGCCGCCCACTGCGCCACGCGCCTGCGCCTGGTGCTGGTGGACGACAGCAAGGTGGACAAAGAGGCCATCGGCAAACTGGACGGCGTTAAAGGCTGCTTCAGCAACGCCGGCCAGATCCAGGTGATCTTCGGCACCGGGCTGGTCAACAAGGTGCATGCGGAATTCATCAAGGCGGCGGGCGTTAGCGAATCCAGCAAGGCCGAAGCCGCCGATATCGCGGCGAAAAAGCTCAACCCGCTGCAGCGCATCGCCCGCCTGCTGTCGAACATCTTCGTGCCTATCATCCCGGCGATCGTCGCTTCCGGCCTGTTGATGGGGCTGCTCGGCATGGTGAAAACCTACGGCTGGGTCGATGCCAACAGCGCGTTGTTCATCATGTTGGATATGTTCAGCTCGGCGGCGTTCATTATTCTGCCGATTCTGATCGGCTTCACCGCCGCACGCGAATTCGGCGGCAATCCCTATCTGGGCGCCACGCTCGGCGGCATTTTGACGCATCCGGCGCTGACCAATGCCTGGGGCGTCGCCGGAGGGTTCCACACCATGAACTTCTTCGGTCTGGACATCGCCATGATCGGCTACCAGGGCACGGTATTCCCGGTGCTGCTGACGGTGTGGTTCATGAGCCTGTTGGAAAAACGGCTGCGCAAGGTGATCCCCAACGCGCTCGATCTGATCCTGACGCCGTTCCTGACGGTGGTGATCTCAGGCTTTGTCGCCCTGCTGTTTATCGGCCCCGCCGGCCGCGCGCTGGGCGATGGCATCTCCTTCGTGCTCAGCACGCTGATTGCTCATGCGGGGTGGTTAGCCGGGCTGCTGTTCGGCGGCCTCTATTCCGCTATCGTCATCACCGGCATCCACCACAGTTTCCACGCGGTAGAAGCCGGGCTGCTCGGCAACCCCAATATCGGCGTCAACTTCCTGCTGCCGATCTGGTCGATGGCCAACATCGCTCAAGGCGGCGCCTGCCTGGCGGTCTATTTCAAAACCCGCGACGCCAAAATCAAAGCCATTGCGGTGCCTTCGGCCTTTTCCGCCATGCTCGGCATCACCGAGGCGGCGCTGTTTGGCATCAACCTGCGCTTCGTGAAACCGTTTCTGGCGGCGCTGGCGGGCGGCGCGCTCGGCGGCGCCTGGGTGGTGGCCAACCATGTCGGCATGAACGCGGTCGGGCTGACGGCGATCCCCGGCATGGCGATCGTGCAGGCCAGTTCGCTGGTCAGCTATATCATCGGCCTGGCAATCGCGTTTGGCAGCGCCTTTGTCCTCTCCCTACTGCTGAAATACAACACGGACGCGCAATGATGGAAGAACTCAGTTTAATCAAACAGGCACTGCGGGCGGTCATGAACGGCCAGCCGCTCGCGCTGCGCGATCCGCACCGACCGGACTGGCATCTGGCGCCCAGCGTTGGCCTGCTGAACGATCCCAACGGCTTTATCCAGCACAACGGCGTTTATCATCTGTTTTATCAGTGGAATCCGCTGGGTTGCGATCATCGCAACAAATGCTGGGGACACTGGCAGTCGGCTGATTTGCTGCGTTGGGAGCACCAGCCAATCGCCCTGGCGCCCGGCGCCTGTTACGACAGCCACGGCTGTTACTCCGGCTCGGCGGTGGTGGCGGAAGGCAAAATCACGCTGATCTACACCGGCAACGTGAAATTCCCAGACGGCTCACGCACCGCTTACCAATGCCTGGCTCAGGAAAGCGAACGGGGCGAATATCGCAAACTCGGGCCGGTGCTGCCGCTGCCGGAGGGCTACAGCGGTCACGTACGCGATCCGAAAGTGTGGCGTCATCAAAATGACTGGTACATGGTGCTCGGCGCGCGTGACCTGCAGGATCGCGGCAAGGTGCTGCTG
>NZ_JALBYS010000066.1:0-14366 GCF_022678525.1 Serratia sp. PGPR-27
GATCTACACACAGAGGCCATCGTCGGCAGCGTCAGATGTGTATAAGAGACAGCCATCGATCGTTATAAACAACAGTTCGTTCAGCTGGATACCATGATGTCGAAAATGAACGGCACCAGTAACTATTTGGCTCAACAGTTCAAGTAACCCTTTAACAAGGTAAAGAAAACAGCATGTATAACCGTAGCGGCACTCAGGCCTATGCACAGGTCAGTCTGGAAAGCGGCGCCATGAGCGCCAGCCCGCACCAGTTAATCGTGATGTTGTTCGACGGGGCGCTCAGCGCCCTGCTTCGCGCACGCATCCTGATGAACCAGGGCGATATCGCCGGCAAAGGCATGGCGCTGTCCAAAGCCATCAATATCATCGACAACGGCCTGAAAAGCGGCCTCGATCCTCAGCAGGGCGGCGAGATCGCCGAAAACCTGGCGGCATTGTACGACTACATGAAGCGTCGACTGATGCAGGCCAACCTGCACAACGACGAAGCGGCGATCGCCGAAGTGGTTAAACTGCTGGAAAACATCGCCGACGCCTGGCGCCAAATCGGCCCTAACTACCAACCTTCGCAGGACGCCGTGTAATGGAACGTCAACAGCAGCTGTTAGCCGCTTATCAACAAATTTATAGCCTGAGCAGCCAGATGATCGCGCTGGCGCAAACCGGGCGCTGGGAGGAGCTCGTCGAGCTCGAATTCGCTTACGTGACGGCGGTGGAGAAAACCGCCGCCTATACCGGGCAAGCCGGCCCGTCCATGGCGCTGCAGGAGATGTTGCGCAATAAGTTGCAACAGATCCTCGACAACGAAACCGAGCTCAAGCGTCTGTTACAGCAGCGAATGGATGAGCTGAAGATGCTGATCGAACAGTCCACGCGCCAGAACGTGGTCAACAATACCTACGGCCAGTTTCATGATCGTGCGCTGTTGCTGGGGGAACCACAGGTCCGATAAGATCGACAATACTGACGAAAATGGATTAAATAGCACTATGCGCTATTACTCTCGGGTTACGTTAGGATATTAATCTATGGCATTTGAATTATTCAGTTTATGGGTAATTGGTAAAATGCGCGCTTCGAGCCTGGCTCTCACTTTAATGGATAAACATCATCCCGACACGGACGTTTTCTGTTCAGCAGGAAATTGATTTTTGATAGATAAAACACGCCGCTGTGTTTCACGGCCCATGGAAAAATGTTGCTCCAACGCTGATCAAAGCGTAAAGATATTCTCAGATAATGGCTGCGAAATGAATATCGATGGAACGTACAATTAATCTCTGTCCTGGAATTGGCGCCTCAGCGCACATCATTCAGCATACTGAATTATTATTCCCTTCAGTCTATTTTGAGCAACCACATCTGTATCTGATACAACAAGGCCATAAGCGCGTACGCTGGCAACAACACGAAGTGGTCGCTCATCCCGGCGAGCTGTTGATTATCGACGGCGGGCAAACGGTGGACATTATTAACGGCCCGTCCGAAGACGGCGTATTCAGCTGTCAGTTGCTGACCTGCGATCCCCTGTTGCTCACCGTCCAACCTCCGGCCGAGGAAACGCCGGCGGCGATGCCGTTCGATGCCGTCCTGGCGCTGCGCAACCTGCCCTGCGCCCTCAAGCACAGTTTTGAAACCACCGGCCTGGCGCTGACGCTGCGGCAACGCTTTCCCACCATCATCGTGCGGCACAAAATGCTGGAAATTCTGCTGTGGCTGGCCCAATTCGGCATTCGCTTTATTCACAACGAAGCCAAGGATCTGACGCAGCGCGTGCGCCGCTGCCTGGCGACCGACCCGCACAGCATTTGGACGGCGGCCAAAGTCGCGGAAAGCCTGTCGATGAGTGAAGTGATGTTGCGCCGCAAACTGTCGATGGAAAATACCGCATTGCGCAATCTGATGATCGACGTGCGCATGAGTAGCGCGCTGGCCCTGCTGCAGTCGACCGACTGGCCGATCTCCGCCATCGCGCAACATGTGGGTTATGAAAGCGCATCGCGTTTCGCCGAACGTTTTCGCAAACGCTTCGGTTTCGCGCCTACCGCCATTCGCGGCCATCAAAGGATTATGGAACCCGGCTCTCAGGGCGTTGAGGCGATGGTCGCCGGAGAAACATAAATAGACGCGCAACAAAATGGCTTTATTTAACACAAGTCCCTAACGGTTGTAACAACGCTGAGATACGCTAAGCAACACCCATCCGCCGAACAGCGAATTAAATGATGCGTAATGAAAAGCGATTATTTTCTCTGGCAATAATTTTGTTGGGGCTGTGGCTGTTAGCCTTACTGAATGAAGAAGAGATGATGCGTTTACTGGCCGCACAATAAAACGGCCAGGCTTTTTATCGTCTGGTCAGACTTCAGTCCAGTTTAACCAGAACGCCAATTAATACCGCCAGCAGCGCCAACATTAAAATACTGATCAGACGCCATCTGGATTCGCTTTTCGTGCTCATTGACCGGCCTCGAATAATAACCCTACTAATCACGTCATAATAAACGGTCACCTGCGCATTCAATAAACCTGACAGCACCATTTTCTGCCCTCTATTCGGTACATTAGTCGGTTGTGGCACCGGCCATTAGCGATGCGATACCCACGGTGCCGCAAGCGCCAATTTTCCCGGCAGCTCCGCCACCAGCTTGTCTACCGCCAGCCGCACCTTAAGCGGCTGGTAAGGCATATAGGGCCACACGACGTTCACCGGGAAACTGAGGCTGGGCTCACCGCGCATGATCTCCACCAACGTCCCCGCCATCAAGCGCTCGCGCACCAGCCACTCCGGCAACCAGGCAATACCGGCGCCGGCGGACACCGCATCGACGATCCCCTGCATGTCATCCATCATCATCTTGGCCGGTGGCCTGAACGGCCGCAGCTCGCCATTTTCGCCGCGAAGCTGCCAGGGCAGCACGGCGCCGGCGTGCAGATACCCCACCGCCTGATGTCGGCTTAACGCCTCTACCGTTCTCGGTTCACCGCAGCGCTGCAGATAATCGGGCGAGGCGCACAGCAGCATGCCGTGTTCGCCCAAGCGCCGGGCAACCAGGCTGCCGCTGTCCGCCAGCTCGCCGATGCGCACCGCCAGATCGAACCCCTCGTCGACGAGATCGATCCTGCGGTCGCTGAATGACATCTCCAGCGTCAGTAAGGGATGCTCATTCGCCAGCGCCGTCAACACGGGCGCAATGCACAAATGGCCGAACAGCACCGGCACCGAGACTCTGAGCCGGCCGCTGACCTGCATCTTGCCGCTGTCGAGCTGGTTTTCCGCCGCCTGAATGTTTGCCAACGCCTGCCGGCAGTGCTCATAGTACAGCGCCCCTTCATCCGTCAGGCTCAGGCTGCGCGTGGTGCGCATAAACAACATCACGCCAAGCCGAGCCTCGAGACGCGACACGATTTTGCTGACCGCAGAGCGCGTCAGATGCAGTTTCTCTGCGGCGGCGGCGAAACTGCCGCCTTCCGCTACGGCAACAAAGGCCGGCAGCGCACTCAGATCGCTTTTCATCTTAACGTTTCCAAATTGGAACCAATTTAGTGAAAACCTATCACCACTGGTGAACATCAAGCAATGATAACCTGCTGTCATTCCGAATCCCCGGTGAAAACCACAGATGACCGTCAGAGGACAACAGCATGAAAAAAATACTGGTACTCAAATCCAGCATTATGGGAAATGACTCGCAGACCAATAACCTGATTGACCGCTATCTGGCGGCGCGTAAGGCGAAAGGACACGAAGATCGGATCGTCGAACACGATCTGACGGCGTTGGATCTGCCGGTATTGGACGGCGAGCTGTTCGGTGCGCTGCGCGGCGCGGAAAACATCAGCCCACGCGCCAAAGCGGCGGTGGCGCTCTCCGACCGGCTGATTGCCGAACTGAAAGAGAGCGATCTTCTGCTGCTCGGCGCGCCGATGTACAACCTCAACGTCCCGACCCAGCTGAAAAACTGGTTCGATCTGGTAGCCCGCGCCCGGATGACCTTCAACTATACCGCCACCTACCCGGTGGGGTTGGTGGAAGGCGTCAATGCGCTGGTATTCAGTTCACGCGGCGGCATGCACGCCGGGCATCCGACCGATGCCGTAACGCCCTACCTGCGTTCGGTGCTGGGGCTGATGGGGATCGGCGACGTACAATTTATCTATGCCGAAGGGCTGGATATGAAACCGCACGGCCGCGATCAGGGGCTGGCGAACGCCCACCGGCAGATCGCAGAATTGGCGGGCTGAAGCAAACGCACGGCAGCATTGATTTGTTATAACATAACAAATATGATAATCGCGTTGACGCCACCTCGAGCGGGTGTCGACGCTCCTACATGACATAAATGTTTTATCGCACCTTCAACCAGCTATTTCGATAGCTGGTTTTTTTTCCTCGGCTGGCGCTGCGGCTTCAGCATTGTCGGACTGGCCGTCACTCTAAGGTAACAGCGCCGAACCAAATTTCACTGAAAAATAGTCGGCACGTTCATCACACCGGCATATTCATGATGTCCTGGTAGGCCGCCACCAGCTTGTTGCGCACCTGCACGCCCAGTTGCAAAGAGACCGACGATTTCTGCAGATCGACCATCACATCGTTCAGGCTGATGCCTGGCGCGCCCAGCTCGAAGTCCTGCGCCTGTTTGCGCGCCGTTTGCTGGGTCTCGCTGATCTTGCCGAGCGCCGCGGTCAGTTCGCTGGCGAAGCTGACGCCCTGCGGCGCCGCATTCTGCCCCATCTTGCCGGCCTGAACCGCCATGGTCTGCATCTGCTGCAGTACCCCTTCAATGCCCTGAATCGCCATCTGGTCCTCAATCCTCTCGTCTCGCCGGGTGACGTTTTCACCCTGCACTTCTCCAATGATGCACACCCTAGCACAGCGTTTTCGGACCTAAAGCGGTTAATTAACTGCAAAAAACCCGGCTTATCGGGCAATCGGAATTGTCTGATAAGGCGAATAATGGCCTGCCCAGAAATGGGAGCGCCGCTATTTAGAAGATATGTGTATCAGGGAGTCTGTTTTGTCACACAACGCTAACCATACCGTTCATCAGCCTGGCAGGGAGCTGCTCAGCGGCCCGTACGGGATCGTGAGCGCCATTGAAGGACGAGACCTAAAATGAGTGCTTCGATAACCGCCGGCGAAAGCCGCGACAACGGCCTGCAGGCCATCTGGAACCGTCTGCGCGCCAACCCGAAAATTCCGTTGCTGGTCGCCGCTTCCGCCGCGATCGCGATCGTCGTCGCGCTGCTGTTGTGGGTGAAAAGCCCCGACTACCGCGTGCTGTACAGCAATCTGAACGACCGCGACGGCGGCGCCATCGTCACCCAGCTGACGCAGATGAATATCCCTTACCGCTTTGCCGAGAATGGCGCGGCGCTGCTGATCCCGGCGGAAAAGGTGCATGAAACCCGTCTGCGCCTGGCGCAGCAAGGGCTGCCGAAAGGCGGCGCCGTCGGCTTCGAACTGCTGGATCAGGAAAAATTCGGCATCAGCCAGTTCAGCGAGCAGATTAACTATCAGCGCGCCCTCGAGGGCGAGCTGTCGCGCACCATCGAATCGCTGGGGCCGGTGCAAAACGCCCGCGTTCACCTGGCGCTGCCTAAACCTTCGCTGTTCGTGCGCGAACAGAAATCCCCTTCCGCCTCGGTAACGCTCACCCTGCAACCCGGCCGTGCGCTGGACGACGGCCAGATCAACGCCATCGTTTATATGGTGTCGAGCAGCGTCGCCGGCCTGCCGCCGGGCAACGTGACCGTGGTCGATCAGGCCGGCCGCCTGCTGACCCAGTCCGACGGCACCGGGCGCGATCTCAACGCCTCGCAGCTGAAATACGCCAACGAAGTGGAAAACGGCTTCCAGCGCCGCATCGAAGCGATCCTCGCCCCGGTGGTCGGCAGCGCCAACGTGCGTGCGCAGGTCACGGCGCAGATCGATTTCGCCACGCGCGAACAAACCGATGAACAGTACCAGCCGAACCAGCAGCCGGACAAAGCCGCTATCCGCTCCCAGCAAACCAGCCTGAGCGAGCAGATCGGCGGGCCGCAGGTCGGCGGCGTGCCGGGCGCGCTGTCCAACCAACCGAGCGCTCCGCCTACGGCGCCGATTGAAACCGCCAAGCCGGCGGCGGGCAATAACGCCAACGCCACCACGCAAAACGCCGCGACCACCCGCAGCGCGGCGGCCAGCGGCGTGCCGCAAAATACCCGTCGCGACGCGACCACCAACTACGAGCTCGATCGCACCATCCGTCATACCCAGCAAAAAGCCGGCACCGTGCAGCGTCTGTCGGTCGCCGTGGTGGTCAACTACCTCGGCGCGGATAAAGACGGCAAACCGCAGCCGATGAGCAAAGAACAGCTGGCGCAGATCGAAGCGCTGGTGCGTGAAGCGATGGGCTACTCCAGCAGCCGCGGCGATACCCTGAACGTGGTCAACACACCGTTTACCGACAGCCAGGTGACCGGCGGTGAACTGCCGTTCTGGCAAAGCCAGTCGTTTATCGATCGCCTGATCGACGCGGGCCGCTATCTGCTGGTGCTGCTGGTGGCCTGGCTGCTGTGGCGCAAACTGGTGCGGCCGCAGCTGCAACAGCGCCAGGCCGCGCAACAGGCCGCCCTCGCCGCCGCCAACGCCCCTGCCGCCAAAGCGGCCGACAGCAACAAACCGAGCAACGAGGAGCTGGCGCAGCGTCGCAAATCGCAGCAGCGCGTCAGCGCAGAAGTCCAGAGCCAGCGGATCCGCGATCTGGCTGACAAAGACCCGCGCGTGGTCGCTCTGGTAATCCGCCAATGGATGAGTAACGAGATATGAGCCTGACCGGAACCGACAAAAGCGCCATCTTGCTGATGACGCTGGGTGAAGATCGCGCGGCGGAGGTGTTCAAACACCTCTCCTCGCGCGAAGTACAGCTGCTGAGCGGCACCATGGCCGGCATGAGCCAGGTTTCACACAAACAGCTCGGCGAAATACTGACCGAGTTTGAAGACGACGCCGAGCAATACGCGGCGCTGAGCGTCAACGCCAGCGACTACCTGCGCTCGGTGCTGGTCAAGGCGCTGGGCGAAGAGCGCGCCGCCAGCCTGCTGGAAGACATTCTCGAATCGCGCGAGACCACCACCGGCATGGAAACGCTCAACTTTATGGAGCCGCAGAGCGCCGCCGATCTGATCCGCGACGAACACCCGCAGATCATCGCCACCATTCTGGTGCACCTCAAACGCGGCCAGGCGGCGGACATCCTGGCCCTGTTCGACGAACGCCTGCGCAACGACGTGATGCTGCGTATCGCCACCTTCGGCGGCGTGCAGCCGGCGGCGTTGGCGGAGCTGACCGAAGTGCTGAACAACCTGCTCGACGGCCAGAACCTCAAGCGCAGCAAAATGGGCGGGGTGCGCACCGCCGCCGAGATCATCAACCTGATGAAAACCCAGCAGGAAGAAGCGGTCATCGACGCGATGCGCGAATACGACGGCGAGCTGGCGCAGAAGATCATCGACGAGATGTTCCTGTTCGAAAACCTGGTGGAAGTCGACGATCGCAGCATCCAACGCCTGCTGCAGGAAGTGGAAGGCGAGTCGCTGCTGATCGCGTTGAAAGGCGCCGAACAGCCGCTGCGCGAGAAGTTCCTCAAGAACATGTCGCAACGCGCCGCCGACATCCTGCGCGACGACCTGGCCAACCGTGGGCCGGTGCGCATGTCGCAGGTGGAGAACGAGCAGAAAGCCATCCTGCTGGTGGTAAGACGCCTGGCGGAAACCGGCGAAATGATCATCGGCGGCGGCGAGGACACCTATGTCTGATCGCATTAACACCCTGCCCTGGCAGCCCTGGTCGCTCAACGATTTGGGCGAACAGAAACCGGCTCTCGAGCTGCCGCCATTGCCGGATCTCGAACTTGACGATCCGTCGCCGGACGCGCAGGCCGAATTGCAGCAGCAGCTGGCGACGCTGCGGCTGCAGGCGGAGCAACAGGGCCAGCAACTGGGCTATGCCGACGGCCAGCAAAAAGGCTATGAGGCCGGTTTTCAGTCCGGACTGGAGGAAGGCCGTCAGCAAGGGCTGCTGGAAGCGCAGCAGCAGCAACAGCCGCTGACCGCCCACTGGCAGCAGTTGGTCACCGAATTCCAGCACACGTTGGACGCGCTCGACAGCGTGATCGCTTCGCGGCTGATGCAGCTGGCGCTGACCGCCGCCAAACAGGTGCTGGGCCAGCCGCCGGTGTGCGACGGCACCGCCCTGCTCGCGCAGATCCAACAGCTGATTCAACAGGAGCCGATGTTCAACGGCAAGCCGCAGCTGCGGGTCCACCCGGACGACTACCCACGCGTCGAGCAGCAGTTGGGGGTTACCCTCAGCCTGCACGGCTGGCGCCTGCTGGCGGACGGTGAACTGCATCCGGGCGGCTGCAAGGTCAGCGCCGAGGAAGGCGATCTCGACGCCAGCCTGGCGACGCGCTGGCATGAACTGTGCCGCCTGGCGGCACCGGGAGAAGTCTGATGACCGCGCGTCTCGGCCGCTGGCTGAGCTCTCTGGATACGCTGGAAAAACGCATCGCCCGCGCGCCGACGGTGCGCCGCTACGGTCGCCTGACCCGCGCTACCGGGCTGGTGCTGGAGGCCACCGGCCTGCAGCTGCCGCTCGGCGCGACCTGCCTCATCGAACGGCACGACGCCGGTGAGGTGCAGGAAGTAGAAAGCGAAGTGGTGGGCTTCAACGGCCAGCGGTTGTTCCTGATGCCGTTGGAAGAAGTGGAAGGCATCGTGCCGGGCGCGCGGGTTTACGCCCGCATCGCGCCGGAAGGCCAAAGCGCCGGCAAACAGCTGCCGCTCGGCCCGGCGCTGCTGGGGCGCGTGCTGGACGGCAGCGCCAAACCGCTCGACGGCCTGCCTTCACCGGAAACCGGTTACCGCGCGCCGCTGATCACCGCGCCGTTCAACCCCTTGCAGCGCACGCCAATTGAGCAGGTGCTGGACGTGGGGGTGCGCACCATCAACGGCCTGCTGACCGTCGGGCGCGGTCAGCGCATGGGCCTGTTCGCCGGCTCCGGCGTTGGTAAGAGCGTGTTGCTCGGCATGATGGCCCGTTATACCCAGGCGGATGTGATCGTCGTTGGCCTGATCGGCGAGCGCGGCCGCGAGGTCAAAGACTTTATCGAGAACATTCTCGGTGCCGAAGGCCGCGCGCGCTCGGTAGTGATCGCCGCGCCGGCGGACGTGTCGCCGCTGCTGCGCATGCAGGGGGCGGCTTACGCCACCCGCATCGCCGAAGATTTCCGCGACCGCGGGCAGCACGTGCTGCTGATCATGGACTCCCTTACCCGCTACGCCATGGCGCAGCGTGAGATCGCCCTGGCCATCGGCGAGCCGCCGGCGACCAAAGGCTATCCGCCTTCGGTCTTCGCCAAGCTGCCTGCGCTGGTGGAACGCGCGGGCAACGGCATCAGCGGCGGCGGCTCCATCACCGCTTTCTACACCGTGTTGACCGAAGGGGACGATCAGCAAGACCCGATCGCCGACTCGGCGCGCGCCATCCTCGATGGCCACGTGGTGCTGTCGCGGCGGCTGGCGGAGGCCGGCCACTACCCGGCTATCGACATCGAAGCGTCAATCAGCCGCGCCATGACGTCGCTGATCGACGAAGAGCATTATCGCCGGGTTCGCACCTTCAAACAGATGCTGGCCAGCTATCAACGCAACCGCGATCTGATCAGCGTCGGCGCCTACGCGGCGGGCAGCGATCCATTGCTGGACAAAGCGATGACGCTGTATCCGCAGATGGAAGCCTACCTGCAGCAGGGTATCTTCGAACGCAGCGGCTATGATGAAGCCTGTCAACAGCTGCAGCAGTTGATTGTTTAACGTCACAGAGGCGCACAGCGATGAAATCACAATCCCCCCTGATTACCCTGCGCGATCTGGCGCAGGATGCGGTGGAGCAAGCCGCGCAACAGCTTGGCCAGGTGCGGCAGGCGCAGCAGGCGGCGGAGCAGCAGCTGTCGATGCTGCTCAACTATCAGGACGAATACCGCCAGAAGCTGAATCATACGCTCTGCGACGGCATGGACAGCTCACGCTGGCAAAACTACCAGCAGTTTATCGGCACGCTGGAGCAGGCCATCGACCAGCACCGCCAGCAGCTGCTGCAGTGGGGGCAGAAAGTGGATCACGCGGTGAAGCAATGGCAAGACAAACAACAGCGGCTGAACGCTTTCGACACCCTGCATACCCGCGCAATGAACGCGGAGCAGCAGCAGGAGAACAAACGGGATCAAAAATTGATGGATGAATTCGCTCAACGCAGCGCACAAAGGAATATCAACCCATGAATCTGAACGCCCTGCCCGGCCTGGCCTTACCCGGCGACGCCGGCGGTCTGACCGAACTGACCTCGGCGCTGGACGAAAGCCAGCTGTCGTCCGCTTTTGCCCAGCTGCTCGGCGCGCGTTTCGCGCCCGCCGCCGATGGCAAACCTCAGCCGGCCACGCTGAGCGCGGACGAGGAGCGCGCCCCGGCCCTGAGCCGCAACCAGCTCAATCAGCTGCTGGCCACCTTCGGCGAGCGCGGCGGCCTGTTGCCGAACCTGTCAGCCTCAGCCGACGCGCCTTCTTCTGAAGCCGTTGAAGGCGATGCGCCCGCCGCCGGCGATAAACCGGCGCAGCCGCCGATCGTCGCCGCCAAAGAGCTGGATGCCGCGACGCTGCAGGCGCTGTACGCCATGCTGCCGGCCGCGATCGTCGCTCAGGCGCAACCGGCCGAAGGCCAACGGTCGCTGCCGATGGAAAACGCTGACGAGGCGACTGCGCTGCAGCCCGGCAACGGCCTGCTGAACATCGCGGCGGCCGGTGATAACACCGCCGCGCGCTCGTCGGCGGCCCCCGCCCCGGCGGTGACGGGCGCGAAAACGCCGGCTACCGATGGCGACAACGCTGCCGCGGCGCTCCCGCAGCCGACCAGCGGTGAACGCGCAAACGCCGCACAGCCGCTGCCGGCGAGCGATGCGCAGCAGCAACCGACGCTCAATCACGCTGTCGCCCTGGCCGCCGCCAGCCCGACGCAAACGACCGCCCCGGCCAGCGCGCTGGTGACGGCACCGCCGGCTCCGCAGCTCAACGCGCAGCTGGGCAGCCCGGAGTGGCAGCAGGCGTTGAACCAACAGGTGCTGATGTTCCACCGCAACGGCCAGCAGAGCGCCGAGCTGCGCCTGCACCCGCAGGAACTGGGCGCCTTGCAGATCACGCTGAAACTGGACGACCAGCAGGCGCAGCTGCACATCGCCTCCGCGCACGGCCAGGTGCGTGCGGCGGTGGAAGCGGCGATGCCGCAGCTGCGGCACGCGCTGGCGGAGAGCGGTATCAACCTGGGGCAGAGCAGCGTGGGCGGCGAGTCCACCCCGCACTGGCAGCAGGCGCAACAGCAGGCTTCCAACGGCCAGGGCCGTTCCAGTTATGCTGAACATCATGGCGCTGACGGCGCAGCCGCCGAGGGCGTCAGCGCACCGGCGGCGCTGCAGCGTATGGCCAGCGCGGTCAACGGCGTCGATATTTTCGCCTGAGCCGCCGCAAACGCCCAAGCTGGCACCCATTTGCGCGTCTATTCAGGCTATTGCACGCCACAATAGACGCGATAATACCTTTACATGTCATGCGTGCGGCTTTGCCGCGCGCGATGCCCGCCGCCTCGCCGGCCGCGGGTGGAACAACAGGAATTAGATTTCGCTATGTCTCAGAACTCCCTTCCGGCAGCACCGAAACGCCCCCTTCTGGTCATCCTGCTGGTGTTGATCAGCGTCGTCGCCTGTGGCGCCGCGGGCTACAGCTGGTGGCTGCTGCAACAGCATAAAAACGGCGCCGAACCGGCCGCCGTCAAAGAACAACCGCCGGCGGCGCCGGTGTTCATGCCGCTCGACACCTTTACCGTCAACCTGGTGACGCCGGACAACAACCCGGATCGCGTGCTGTACATCGGCCTCACGCTGCGTCTGCCGGACGAAAGTACCCGCCGCCAGCTGAACGATTTTCTGCCGGAAGTGCGCAGCCGTCTGCTGATGCTGCTTTCCCGCCAGGAAGCGAGCCAGTTGGCCAATGAACAAGGGAAGCAACAGTTGGTGGCGCAGATTAAGGATGTGCTCAGCCCGCCGCTGGTTAAGGGACAACCGAAGCAGGTGGTCAGCGACGTGCTGTTCACCGCCTTCATACTGCGGTAATCACTATGGGCGATAGCATTCTTTCACAGGCAGAGATCGACGCCTTGCTCAACGGCGACAGCGCGGGTGATGAACCCGAGGCGGTGGTCGGCAAAGAGAGCGAGGTCAAGCCTTACGATCCGAACACCCAGCGCCGCGTGGTGCGCGAGCGCCTGCACGCGCTGGAAATTATCAACGAACGTTTTGCCCGGCAGTTCCGCATGGGATTGTTCAACCTGCTGCGCCGCAGCCCGGACATTACCGTCGGCCCGATCAAAATCCAGCCGTATCACGAGTTCGCCCGCAACCTGCCGGTGCCGACCAACCTGAACCTGGTGCATCTGAATCCGCTGCGCGGCACCGCCCTGTTCGTGTTCGCGCCGAGCCTGGTGTTCATCGCCGTCGATAACCTGTTCGGCGGCGACGGCCGCTTCCCGACCAAGGTCGAAGGCCGCGAATTCACCCCGACCGAACAACGGGTGATCAAGCGCATGCTGCGTCTGGCGCTGGACGCCTACGGCGACGCCTGGAGCGCCATCTACAAGATCGACGTAGAGTACGTGCGCGCCGAAATGCAGGTGAAGTTCACCAACATCACCACCTCGCCGAACGACATCGTGGTCACCACGCCGTTCCAGGTGGAGATCGGCGCGCTGACCGGCGAGTTCAACATCTGCATTCCCTTCGCGATGATCGAACCGCTGCGCGAGCTGTTGACCAACCCGCCGCTGGAAAATTCGCGGCAGGAAGACAGCCACTGGCGCGAAACGCTGGTGAAGCAGGTGCAGCACTCCGAACTGGAGCTGATCGCCAACTTCGTCGATATCCCGATGCGGCTGTCGAAAGTCCTGAAGCTGCAACCGGGCGATGTATTACCGATAGACAAGCCGGAACGCCTGATCGCCCATGTGGACGGCGTACCGGTTCTGACCAGCCAATACGGCACGTTGAACGGGCAATACGCCCTGCGTGTTGAACATTTGATTAACCCTATTTTGAATGCTCTGAGTGAGGAACAGCCCAATGAGTGATCCTAAGCAACCGTCTGGCGAAGGAAAGGAATCCGTAGACGATCTGTGGGCTGATGCGTTTAACGAGCAGCAGTCTTCAGAGAAATCCGGCGCGAGCACCGAAGGGGTGTTCAAGTCGCTGGAAGCTCAGGATGCGCTCGGCAGCCTGCAGGATATCGACCTGATTCTGGATATTCCGGTCAAGCTGACCGTGGAACTGGGGCGCACCAAGATGACCATCAAAGAGTTGCTGCGCCTGTCGCAGGGCTCGGTGGTGGCGCTGGACGGCCTGGCCGGCGAACCGCTGGATATCCTGATCAACGGTTACCTGATCGCACAAGGTGAAGTGGTGGTGGTGGCCGACAAGTTCGGCGTGCGCATCACCGACATCATCACCCCGTCCGAACGCATGCGTCGACTGAGCCGCTGATGACCGTCGCCGCGCCCGTTACCGTGCAAAGCACCCAACAACCCGCCGCGCCGGCCCTGCCGGCCGGTTCGGTGTTGATGCAGGTCAGCAGCGCGCTCGGCGGCATTCTGCTGCTGATCCTGCTGGCCGGTTGGCTGTTCCGTCGGCTGGGGTTCGCCCCGCAGGCGCGCAACAACAAACTGCTTAACCTGCGCGCCAGTTGCCAGGTCGGGCAGCGTGAGCGCGTGGTGGTGGTGGAAATCGACGACACCTTGCTGGTATTGGGCGTCACCGCCCAGCAGATCACCCCGCTGCACACCCTGCCCGCCCCGCCGAAAGACGAAGGCGAGACCAACGCGGCGACACCGGCGGACTTCCGCCAACTGATGCAAAAAGTTCTGAAACGCCCGGAAAAATCGGCATGACCTCGACTCTTCATACCCTCGTCCGCCGTCCGGCGGTTTGGCTCCCTGCCGCCCTGCTGCTGATCAGCCCGGCGGCTTTTGCACAACTGCCGGGGCTGATCAGCCAGCCGCTGGCCAACGGCGGCCAAAGCTGGTCGCTGCCGGTGCAGACGCTGGTGCTGTTGACCTCGCTGACCTTCCTGCCCGCCATGCTGCTGATGATGACCAGCTTCACCCGCATCATCATCGTGCTCGGGCTGCTGCGCAATGCGCTGGGCACGCCGTCGGCGCCGCCGAACCAGGTGATGCTGGGGCTGGCGCTGTTCCTGACCTTCTTCATCATGTCGCCGGTGTTCGAC
>NZ_JALBYS010000067.1:0-14044 GCF_022678525.1 Serratia sp. PGPR-27
CTCGAACCGCCGACCCCCTCCGTGTAAAGGAGATGCTCTACCAACTGAGCTAATCACCCACTGTTGTGGTTACTGCTACTTCAGAAATTGGTGGGTCGTGCAGGATTCGAACCTGCGACCAATTGATTAAAAGTCAACTGCTCTACCAACTGAGCTAACGACCCAATTTCCCTGCCGCTTTAACATCTTGCAAGATGTCTTGGCAACGGCGGCATATATTACTAATTTATCTTGGCAGCGCAACCTAAATTTTTTACTGATGCGTTCAACTGCTTGTTCTTCACGCGAATGAGCCCAGAAATCGGTCAAATCGACTAACTTCTGGGCTCATTTTTCTAACCGTTAACCGCCTACGCGACTTTTCGCCTGCTTGGCCGCCGCACTGGTTGGGTATTGTTTAATCACCTGCTGGAACACGGCCTTGGCTTTATCAGCCTGCCCTTTTTCCTGCATGATGATACCCACCTTGTACATGGCGTCCGGCGCCTTCGGTGATTTAGCGTAATTCTTCACCACCACCGCAAAATAATAGGCCGCATCGTCTTTTTTACCCTTGTTGTAGAACAACTGACCCAGCCAATAGTTGGCGTTGGGCTGGTAAGTAGACTTCGGGTACTGTTTTACGAAGGACTGAAAGGCGGAAATCGCCTGATCATACTGTTTTTTTTCCAGCGCCAGAGAAACAGCGGCGTTGTAGTCACTGTTCTCATCACCGCCACTCGGCGTTGCAGAAGCGGCTGCAGGCGCGCTGCTGCCCGCATCGGAAGATGCGCCTGCGGCTGCCCCGCCGGCAGCGCCCGCTGCCGCAGAGGCGCTCTGAGCGCCGCCCTGGCTGAGGCTATCCATCTGTTGATAGATTTGCTTCTGGCGTTCAACGACCTGATTCAACTGATACTGGCTTTCCTGGATTTGCCCACGGAGAGAATCAATGTCGCGTTGATTGTCAGAGAGTTGCTGCTGGAGTTGGTTTAAAAGCTGGCCTTGAGCATTGCTGATGCGCTCAAGCGAGGTGACACGGTCTTCGACCGAGCCGGAGCCGACATTACTGATTGGCGCTTGGGCAGTAGCGGCCCAAGGGGCCGCTACGCCAACCAGTAACGACAGACTCAACAGGTGACGTCTGAAGTTACTGTTCATGCGATTCTCTTAGTAAACCAGAACGGCACGACGGTTTTTAGCATAAGCCGCTTCGTCGTGGCCCAGTACTGCTGGTTTTTCTTTACCGTAAGAAACGATAGAGATCTGGTCAGCGGAAACGCCTTTACCTTGCAGGTACATTTTAACGGCGTTAGCACGACGCTCACCCAGAGCGATGTTGTATTCCGGCGTGCCGCGTTCGTCAGCGTGGCCTTCAACGGTCACTTTGTAAGACGGGTTGTTACGCAGGAATGCAGCGTGCGCGTCCAGCATCTGAGCGAATTCGGAGCTTACGTCATACTTGTCCAGGCCGAAGTAAACGATGTTGTTCTTCTGCAGTTCTTGCATCTGCAGACGAGCTTGTTCTTCGGAAGACAGGTTGCTGCTGCCGTTTTCCATACCAGTGCCGGCGCCAGCGCCCATACCAGATTGGTCGTTGTTCGCGCTTTTGTTAGAACTACAAGCTGCTACAGCCAGAACTGGCAGTGCCAGCAGAAGCCCTTTCAGCACTTTGTTCAGTTGCATTTCTTTGATCCTTTTATAGTTTGCCATACATATTTACACATGCATCACAGATACGGCGACCAGGCAGGGAATTTGACCTGTCCATCAGTTGCCGGAAGACGCGCTTTGAAACGCCCATCAGTTGACACCAACTGCAGCACGGAGCCCATACCTTGCGTGGAGCTATAGATCACCATGGTGCCGTTTGGCGCAATACTAGGCGTTTCATCCAGGAAGGTGCCGGTCAAAACCTGAACGGCGCCCGATCCAAGATCTTGTTTGGCGATGTGTTGTGCACCACTGTTGGTGCTCACCATCACCAGGAATTTACCGTCGGAGCTGACTTCAGAATCCTGGTTCTGAGAGCCTTCCCACGTCAGACGCTGCGCGGCACCGCCGCTGGCGCTGATTTTATAAATCTGCGGACGCCCGCCCTGGTCGGAGGTAAACGCCAGCGACTGGCCATCCGGGAACCAGGTCGGTTCGGTGTTGTTGTTACGGCCATCGGTCAGCTGCGTGATCTGGCCGGAGCCGAGGTTCATCACGTACAGGTTCAGGCTGCCGCTCTTGGACAGCGCGAAGGCCAGCTTGCTGCCGTCCGGCGAGAACGCCGGCGCACCGTTGTGGCGCGGGAACGAGGCGATCTGGCGGATAGCGCCGTTAGCCAGGGTCTGCACCACCAGCGCAGAGCGGCCGCTCTCGAAGGTCACGTAAGCCAGTTTGCTGCCGTCCGGCGACCAGGCCGGCGACATCAGCGGCTCAGGCGAACGGTGCACCGTGAACTGGTTGTAACCGTCGTAATCCGCTACGCGCAGCTCGTACGGGAATTTCCCGCCGTTGGTCTGCACCACGTAGGCGATACGGGTGCGGAACGCGCCCTTGATGCCGGTCAGCTTCTCGAACACTTCGTCGCTGGCTGTATGGGCAGAATAACGCAACCACTGTTTGGTCACTTTATACTGGTTCTGCGCCAAGACGGTGCCCGGCGAACCCGAGGTGTCCACCAGTTGGTAGGAAATCAGGTAGCTGCCGTCGGCGCCAGGTTGAACCTGGCCGACCACCACGGCGTCGATGCCCAATGCAGTCCAGGCCGCCGGCGTCACTTCAGACGCGGAGGTCGGTTGCTGCGGCATGCGCGCCACGTCGATCGGGTTGAATTTGCCGCTGTTGCGCAGATCCGCGCCGACAATCTTGCCGATATCTTCCGGCGGCGTGCCTGGGCCCGCCCATTTAAACGGCACCACGCCAATCGGGCGAGCGGAGTCGACCCCTTGGGTGATTTCAATGCGAACTTCCGCGTGCAGCACGGACGCCCACAGAATTAAAAAACCTAGCGCTACTCGAAATGCCTGCTTCATCTCATCTCCCTTATCCAGGCGGGATGCCTGCGATAAATTAGCAGAATTTTAACAAACCAACTTACGCAAAACTACATAATCCCTGTTGGTTACCTTAGTACATCCCTGTGATATTACTCACTCAATCAACCGTTATTGCGGTTTGAATTCAAGGATAGAATTCTTAAAGTGCTGATAAACGGCATCGCTCGGCGGCTTCGGTATATGCGCCAACTTGGCGGCAGAGACCGCGGCCTGACACAAAGCAGGATCGCCGCCCGCCGCTTGTACACTTATCAGCAGGCCGTCCGGCGCCAGCTTGATACGCAGGTCGCAGGTTTTGCCGGCGAACGAACTGGCGTCATAGAATTTGCTCTGAATCGCCCCTTGGATCTGCCCCATATAACCGCTGATATCCGCCCCGCTGGCGCCAGCCGTTTTGGCATTGCCCTGCCCGGCCGGTTTACCGTCGCCCTTCGATTTGGCACCGCCGCCTTTCGGCGCGTTCTTGCCATCCGCCAGGCCGCCAAACAGGTCATCAACTTCCGCCGACTGCTTCGCAGCCTCGGCGGCGGCTTTTTTCTTCTCTGCAGCGGCTTTCTTGGCTGCCGCAGCTTTCTCAGCGGCGGCCGCTTTCTTCTCTGCCTCGGCGGCAGCCTTCTTCTCGGCTTCCGCTGCGGCTTTTTTCTCAGCTTCAGCGGCCGCTTTCTTCTCCGCGGCCTCTGCGGCTTTCTTTTCTGCCGCGGCGGCGGCGGCTTTCTTCGCCTCTTCCGCCTGTTTCTTGGCGGCGGCGGCGGCGGCCGCTTCTTTCTTGGCTTCCGCTTCGGCTTTCTTCTGGGCTTCCGCCTGCGCCTTGGCGACCTTGTCCGCTTCGGCCTTCGCCTTGGCGGCAGCGGCTTCGGCGACCTTCTGTTGTTCTTTGGCCTTGGCTGCGGCGGCTTCCGCCGCTTTTTGCTGCTCGGCGGCCTGTTTTTGCTGCTCCGCCGCCTTCTGCTGTTGCTCAGCCTGCGCCTTGGCGTCCTGCGCGGCTTTCTCCTGCGCCGCCAAACGCTCTTTCTCCAGCTCTTTCAGGCGCTGCTGCTGCTCCGCCTGCTTCTGCTGAAGCTCTTCGGCCTGTTGCTCCGCTTTTTTCTGGCGCTGCTTTTCGGCACGCTGCGCATCGTTGCTCTGCTGCTGCTGGCGGTTGTACTGCTCCACCACCGCGCCGGGATCGACCATCACCGCGCCCACCACGGTGCCATCACCGCCGCCGCCGGCGCCCATGTCGACCTTTTCCTGCAGCGATCCCCAAATCAGCAGGGCAATCAGTATGAAGTGCAGAACGACCGAAACAATAACGGCGCGGTTCAGCTTATCGTTTTGCTCAGTTGCCTTTACCAAAATAGATTCCCAAAAACTGGTGTTGCTTATACGGGGTTCCTGGGCCGCAGCGCAGGAACCGGGTTGCCGTTGGCCTTACGGTCAGATCGGCTGGGTCATCAGCCCCACGGAAGCCACGCCCGCCTGATGGAGAATATTCAATGCCTTGATAATCTCATCGTAAGGGACTTCCTTCGCACCGCCGATCAAAAAGACCGTTTTCGGGTTAGCCGCCAAACGCGACTTGGCTTCGGCCGCGACTTGCTCAGGCGGCAGCAGCTCCATACGGTTGTGATCCACCACCAGGGTGTATTGACCTACGCCGGAAACCTCGAGGATCACCGGCGGATTGTCATCGCTGGACACCGTCTTGGAATCGGTGGCGTCCGGCAGGTCAACCTCCACGCTCTGCGTGATGATTGGCGCGGTTGCCATAAAAATCAGCAGCAGCACCAGCAACACGTCGAGCAGCGGAACGATGTTAATTTCGGACTTCAGCTCACGCCGACTACGTCCACGTACTCTCGCCATGCTACCTCCTACTTATTTGCTGTCGCTGGAGAAGGCCTGACGATGCAGAATAGCGGTGAACTCTTCCATAAAGTTGTCGTAATTCTGCTCAAGCTTGTTGACGCGCTGGTTGAGACGGTTGTAGGCCATTACCGCCGGGATGGCGGCGAACAGACCGATCGCGGTGGCGATCAGCGCTTCGGCGATACCCGGCGCCACCATCTGCAGCGTGGCTTGCTTCACCGCGCCCAGCGCGATAAAGGCGTGCATGATCCCCCACACGGTGCCGAACAGGCCGATGTACGGGCTGATAGAACCGACGGTGCCGAGGAACGGAATATGGGTTTCCAGCGTTTCCAGCTCGCGGTTCATCGAAATGCGCATCGCGCGCGACGCCCCTTCGATCACCGACTCCGGCGCATGATTGTTGGCGCGGTGCAGACGGGCGAACTCTTTGAACCCGGAATGGAAGATCTGCTCGGAACCGGTCAGGCTATCGCGACGCGCCTGACTTTCCTGGTACAGACGGGAAAGCTCGATACCGGACCAGAATTTGTCTTCAAAGGCTTCGGCGTCACGCGTCGCCGCATTGAGGATGCGGGTGCGCTGAATGATGATCGCCCAAGAGGCTACCGAGAAGCATATCAAAATCAACATGATAAGCTTAACCAGCAGGCTCGCCTTCAAGAATAAATCTAGGATGTTCATGTCAGTCACTGCTTAAACTCCGCGACAATAGACTTAGGAAGCGCTCTTGGCTTCATTTGGTGTGGATCAATACAGGCAATCAGGACATCTGCCTGGCTCAGTAGGGCCCCGTCAGAATTGACAATGCGTTGAGCAAACGTGAGAGAAGCCCCGCGCAGAGAGGTGATTTCACTCTGGACCTCCAGTTGCTCGTCGAGACGAGCCGGAGCCAGATAATCCACCGTCATGCGCCGGACGACAAAAGCGACTTGTTCACTGAGCAGCTGCTGTTGATGAAAGTTGTGCTGACGCAGCATCTCTGTGCGCGCTCTTTCAAAAAAGGCGACGTAGCGGGCGTGATAGACCACACCACTGGCATCGGTATCCTCGTAGTAAACGCGAACCGGCCATCGAAACAACGTATTACTCACTCTACTTCCCAGCAATGCAATTTAACGCTGCTACTATACGCAAGACGGATCGGGTTGGGAATGGGTTACAAGATGGGAATGAAAATAATTATGGGCCGTGAGGGCCCATAACGTGGGGACATCAGGGAGATTATAAAGAAACGTAAAGTAATCCTGCGCACAAGATCACAATTGCAGGAAGCGGCGCGAAAAAAGCGCGCCAGACGCTGCGCTGCGGGCGGAATCCGAAACCGTGGATCACTCCGGCACATACGGCCCAAATCAGCAACAGCCCTTCCCAAATCTCCAGCGAGCTGGTTTTGGCGGCGAAACGCGTCGGATCCCAGAACACGCACCCCGCCAAAATCAACGCCAGCACCAGGGAAAGGGCCCGAACCGGGCCCTTGTCGGTGACAGCGTACAGCTTGTCAATCACGGACGAGCTCATTACTTACCGTCTTGCTGAGCTTTGGTCGCTTCGCTCTGCTCAAGCGCCAGCGCCGTGATGATGCCGAAGGCGCAGGCAAGAAGCGTTCCGAGAATCCAGGCAAAATACCACATGGTTTAGCTCCTTATCCTTAGTACAGCGAATGCTTGTTGTTTTCGATGTAGTTCTTGTCGAGACGACCGAACATTTTGTAGTACGACCAGCTGGTGTACGCCAAAACGATAGGCACGAAGATCGCCGCCACGACGGTCATCACTTTCAGCGTCAAGAGGCTCGACGTCGCGTCCCACATGGTCAGGCTGACGTTAGGCACGGTGCTGGACGGCATCACGAACGGGAACATGGTGACCCCGGCGGTGAGGATGACGCAGGCGATGGTCAGCGACGAAGTGACGAACGCCAGCGCGCCTTTCTCCAGACGCGAGAACAGGATGGTGAACAACGGCAGCACCACGCCCAGTGCAGGCAAGGCCCACAGCAGCGGATACTTGTTGAAGTTGATCAGCCATGCGCCGGCCTGATGCGCCACTTCTTTACGCAGCGGGTTGGATTCCGCCATGGTGTCCAGCGCCGAAGTGATCACGTAGCCGTCGATGCCTTTCACCAGCCACACACCCGCCAGCAGGAAGCATACCGCCATGATCAGCGTCGCGATCTGCGCTGCGGCGCGTGACCGCAGGTGGATCTCGCCGGTGGTGCGCATCTGCAGGTAGGTCGCGCCCTGAGTGACCAGCATGGTCAGACTGACCACGCCTGCCAACAGACCGAACGGATTCAGCAGTTGGAAGAAGTTGCCGGTGTAGAACAGACGCAGGTATTCGTCCACATGGAACGGCACGCCCTGCAGCAGGTTGCCGAACGCCACGCCGAATACCAACGCAGGCACGAAGGAACCGATGAAGATGCCCCAGTCCCACATGTTGCGCCAGCGGCTGCTCTCCAGCTTGGAACGGTAGTCAAAACCGACTGGGCGGAAGAACAAGGCCGCCAGCACCAGGATCATGGCGACGTAGAAGCCCGAGAAGGCCGCTGCGTAGACCATCGGCCAGGCGGCGAACAGCGCGCCGCCGGCGGTGATCAGCCACACCTGGTTACCGTCCCAGTGCGGGGCGATGGAGTTGATCATCACCCGGCGCTCGGTATCGGTTTTACCGATGATGCGCACCAGGATGCCGACGCCCATGTCGAAACCGTCGGTGACGGCGAAGCCGATCAGCAGTACGCCAACCAGCACCCACCAGATAAATCGCAGTACTTCATAGTCAAACATACGTGGACTCCTGTTTAGCGCGCTTCCTGCACGGCGGCAGTCGGTTGTTCAAAGTGGTAGCGGCCGGTTTTCAGGCTGCTTGGACCCAGACGCGCAAACTTGAACATCAGGTACATTTCAGCCACCAGGAACAGGGTGTACAAGCCGCAAATCAGCCCCATCGAGAACAGAATGTCGCCCGCGGTCAGCGAAGAGTTGGCGACTGCGGTCGGCAGCACCTCACCAATCGCCCACGGTTGACGGCCGTATTCCGCCACGAACCAGCCGGCTTCTACCGCGATCCACGGCAGCGGCAGGCCATACAGCGCCGCACGCAACAGCCATTTCTTCTGGCCGATGCGGCCGCGCACCACGCTCAGGAAGGACAGGCCGATAATCAGCAGCATCAGCACGCCACAGGCCACCATGATGCGGAAGGCGAAGTACAGCGGCGCCACGCGTGGAATGGAGTCCTTGGTCGCCTGCTGGATCTGCGCTTCCGTCGCGTCGCTGACGTTCGGGGTATAACGCTTCAGCAGCATGCCGTAGCCCAGGTCTTGCTTGGTTTTGTTGAATTCCGCACGCACCGCAGGATCGGTATTGCCGCCGCGCAGCTCTTCCAGCAGCTGGTAGGCTTTCATGCCGTTGCGGATGCGCACTTCATGTTGCGCCAGCAAATCTTTCAGGCCAGTGACCTGCGTGTCGGTGGAACGCGTGGCGATCAGGCCAAGCGCATACGGGATCTGAATAGAGAAGGAGTTTTCCATCTTGTCCTGATCGGGAATGCCGAACAGGGTGAAGGACGCCGGTGCCGGCTGGGTATCCCACTCCGCTTCGATGGCGGCCAGTTTGGTTTTCTGTACGTCGCCCATTTCGTAACCGGATTCGTCACCCAGCACGATCACCGACAGCACCGCAGCCATGCCGAAGCTGGCGGCGATGGCGAAGGAGCGTTTGGCGAAAGCGATGTCGCGGCCCTTCAGCAGGTAATAAGCGCTGATGCCCAGCACGAACATGGCGCCGGTGGTGTAGCCTGCAGCCACGGTGTGAACGAATTTCACCTGCGCAACCGGGTTAAGCACCAGCTCGGAGAAGCTGACCATCTCCATGCGCATGGTTTCGAAGTTGAAATCCGACGCGATCGGGTTCTGCATCCAGCCGTTGGCGACCAGGATCCACAGCGCGGACAGGTTTGAGCCGAGGGCCACGAACCAGGTTACCGCCATGTGCTGCACCTTGCTCAGACGATCCCAGCCGAAGAAGAACAGGCCGACCAGCGTCGATTCAAGGAAGAACGCCATCAGACCTTCGATGGCCAGTGGGGCCCCGAAGATATCGCCGACGTAGTGAGAGAAATACGACCAGTTGGTCCCGAACTGGAACTCCATGGTCAAACCGGTGGCCACACCCAGAGCAAAGTTAATCGCAAATAACTTTCCCCAGAATTTGGTCATGTCTTTATAGATTTGTTTGCCAGACAGGACATATACCGTTTCCATAATTGCCAGCAAGAACGCCATACCGAGCGTTAATGGGACAAATAAGAAATGGTACATCGCCGTTAAAGCAAACTGTAAGCGCGACAGTTCGACAATATCAAACATCTTGACTCCTTGCTCCTCGCAGGAAGACTCCGACACGCGGTTATCGGCATACTTCTTTCAAAGCCGCCAGTAACGCCCCGCAGTGAATGCCCTTAAACACAACAAATTTGATCCAGCTTCTCCGCTTTCAACCGCACACTCGGCCAATAGCCCCTCGGGCCGCCGACAAGCACGCCACTGAAAACCGACAACGGGTAACAAATGCAACAAGATCAACCATCCATAATCACAACATGGATGATACTCGCCCAATCCCACACAATAAATAGGTTTTTACGTGACGTGGGTTGGACTTTTGGTTACAGGTCAAATCTTAGCCGAAAGAGGTACTTCGGGCTAATTTGATCTGAGACAATTTAAGCCTATCCGCATATTATTTCCATATTCATCAGCACATTTCGCCTATTTTTCTTGAGGGCATGTTGCGCAATGGTTTAATTGTTTTTTAATGATATTTTTGTGTTAAATAAATGTAATTTAAAAGAGCCGCCATTGTATTATTACGCGCTTATTCTGCGACATAATTAACCTTTTATTTCCATTAAGCCGTGACAGTGATTGCAGTCACAAAACAACAAATCTCTCTCCAATATTAGTCTATTTCTCGCGATGGGATCGTAAAGGTTGCGATTTTGTAGCAAAATGACCACTTATGTTAAAATTCCATTGAGTGACAATAAGTTATGAAAAAAATCATCTTTGCCTCTGTCTTGGGACTCTCGGGAAACGCCATGGCCGCCGAAACGGTAAACATCACCCTGCTGGGCACCTCCGATCTGCACGGCACCTTCGTGCCCTGGGACTACGCCAGCGACACGGAAAACCTGGCGGGCAGCCTGAGCCAGATAGCCACTCAGGTCAAAAAGGTGCGCGCCGAGCAGCCTAACCTGATCCTGGTGGACGCCGGCGACACTATTCAGGGCAACTTCGTTGAAACCTTCAAGCATGAGGCCGTCAGCCCGATGATGCTGGGCCTCAATGCGCTCAATTACGACGTCTGGGTGATGGGCAATCACGAGTTCGACTTCGGCCTGCCGGTGCTGGCTACCCCGCTCAAGCAGTTCAAGGGCGCGGCGCTGGCGGGCAACATCGTCTGGGACAACGGCAAGCCTTATCTGCCGGCCTACACCATCCTCGAACGTCAGGGCGTGAAGATCGGCATTATCGGCATGGACACGCCGATGACCGCTGAATTCGCCAAGGGCACCGATCGCATCAAAGGGCTGAACTTCACCGATCCGGTGCAGGCGGTGAAACAGGTCATCAAACAAATCGACGGCCAGGTCGACGCCATCGTACTGGTGGCGCATATGGGCATCGACAACGAGAACCAGCGCCCGGGCACCGGCGTGGCCGACATTGCCAACGCCAACCCGGAACTGGCGGCGATCGTCGCCGGCCACATGCATGTGAAGATCGACAAGGCGGTGGTCAACGGCGTCATCATCACCGAACCGGACAAATACGGCCGCGCGCTGTCACGCATCGATCTGCAATTTGAACGCCGCGACGGCAAATTCACGCTGATCGATAAAAACAGCTACACCTACCCGATCAAAGGGCTAACGCCCGACAGCGCCATGCAGGCTCTCTACCAGCCGTATCATGACATTTTGCGCGCCAACGCCAACCGGGTGGTGGCGAAGCTGAGCGGCAGCGATCTGGTGCCTGCCGACGAGTTCCGCGGCATTCCTCAGGTACACGTGCAGGATACCGGCATCAGCGCGCTGTTCCAGCAGGCCGCCCGTCACTACGCACCGCTGGCGCAGGTGATCGCCCTGCAGATCGACAACGATCGCGCCAAACTGGACGTCGGCGACATCAAGGCCAAGGATATCGCCTTTAACTACCAATACGCCGGCGGCGAGATCACCGTTTATCAGCTTAACGGTAAAGCGCTTAAACGCTACATGGAGTGGTCCGCCGGCTACTTCAATCAGCTGCAGCCGGGCGACGTCACCTACAGCTTTAACCCGGCGCGGCGTTCGTCCAAATATTCCACCAACGATTTCTTCGATGGCGTCACTTACACCATTGATCTGCGCCAACCCGCCGGTTCGCGCATCGTCGATCTGCGCCTGGCGGACGGCACGCCGGTCACGGACGATATGCCGATCCGTCTGGGCATGAACAGTTACCGCATGGGCCACCTGACGCAAAAGGGCGGCGCGCTGGAAGGGCAATCCTTCCCGGTGCTGTTCGACAGCAAAGCGCAGTACGGTGAAGAAGAAGGCACCATTCGCCACCTGGCCCTGCGCTACCTGACGGAAGTGAAACACGGCCAATACCAGGGCGTGCCGCCGCAGCGCTGGAAACTGATCGGCATAGAGGGATACGAACCGCAGCGGGCGATCGTTAAACGGCTGCTGAATGAAGGCGTTATCCAGGTGCCGACCACCGACGATGGCCGCTACACCAACGTCGCGTCGATCAACGTCAAAGACGCGCTGTTCCGCAACGCCGACGATTACCGCGCCGCCCTCGCCTCGCTGGAGCAGCAGCGGCAAGCCGCCGCGGATCCGGTGCAGCAGCGCCGCCTGCAGGATCGGATCGCGCTGATCAAGGCGCTCAACGTTTTCTGAGTTTCGCCCATAAAAAAGGCCACCCAATGGGTGGCCAAACATGTCGAGATATTGTTATTTCGTACTAGGTTCTTAGCGCTTCAGCACCGCTTTTACCGCATCGCCGATGTCCGCCAGGCTGCGAACGGTTTTCACGCCCGCCGCTTCCAGCGCAGCAAACTTCTCGTCCGCCGTGCCTTTGCCGCCGGCGATGATGGCGCCTGCGTGGCCCATACGCTTGCCTTTCGGCGCGGTCACGCCGGCGATGTAGCCGACAACCGGTTTGGTGACGTGTTCTTTGATGTAAGCCGCCGCTTCTTCTTCAGCGCTGCCGCCGATCTCACCGATCATCACGATCGCTTCGGTCTGCGGATCCTGTTGGAACATCTTCAGGATATCGATGAAGTTGGAGCCCGGGATCGGGTCGCCGCCGATGCCCACACAGGTGGACTGGCCCAGACCGGCATCGGTGGTTTGTTTCACCGCTTCATAGGTCAGGGTGCCGGAGCGGGAAACGATACCCACTTTGCCCGGCAGATGGATGTGGCCAGGCATGATGCCGATTTTACACTCGCCCGGGGTGATCACGCCAGGGCAGTTCGGCCCGATCATGCGCACGCCGGCTTCGTCCAGCTTCACTTTCACGGTCAGCATGTCCAGGGTCGGGATGCCTTCGGTGATGGTGATGATCAGTTTGATGCCGGCATCGATCGCTTCCAGAATGGAGTCTTTACAGAACGGCGCTGGAACGTAGATGACGGAGGCCGTCGCGCCGGTCGCTTCAACCGCTTCGCGCACGGTGTTGAACACCGGCAGACCCAGGTGCTGAGTGCCGCCTTTGCCTGGGGTGACGCCGCCAACCATTTTGGTGCCGTAAGCGATAGCTTGTTCGGAGTGGAAAGTCCCCTGGCTACCGGTGAAGCCCTGGCAAATTACTTTGGTGTTTTTATCGATTAAGATGGACATTATTTACCCTCCACTGCTGCAACAACTTGCTGAGCCGCATCAGTCAGGCTGGTCGCAGCAATGATATTCAGGCCGCTGTCCGCCAGTTTCTTGGCGCCCAGTTCGGCGTTGTTCCCTTCCAGGCGCACCACGACCGGGACGTTAACGCCCACTTCAGCCACTGCGCCGATGATGCCGTCAGCGATCAGATCGCAACGTACGATACCACCGAAGATGTTAACCAGAACCGCTTTCACCTTGTCGTCGGACAGGATGATTTTGAACGCTTCGGTCACGCGCTCTTTGGTCGCGCCGCCGCCAACGTCCAGGAAGTTGGCCGGTTCGCCGCCGTGCAGTTTAACGATGTCCATGGTGCCCATCGCCAGACCGGCGCCGTTCACCATGCAGCCGATGTTGCCGTCGAGGGCAACGTAGTTCAGCTCCCACTGAGCCGCACGGGATTCACGCTCGTCTTCCTGGGAAGGGTCACGCATTTCACGCAGTTCAGGCTGACGGAACAGGGCGTTGCCGTCGGCGCCCAGTTTGCCGTCCAGGCACACCAGATCGCCCTGCTTGGTGATCACCAGCGGGTTGATCTCAACCATCGCCAGGTCACGCTCCAGGAACAGCGTCGCCAGGCCCATGAAAATCTTGGCGAACTGGCTGACTTGCTTGCCGGTCAGGCCCAGTTTGAAGGCCAGCTCACGGCCCTGATAAGGCTGTGGACCCGCCAGCGGATCGATGGTCATTTTGTGGATCAGTTCCGGGGTTTCTTCCGCCACTTTCTCGATTTCCACGCCGCCTTCGGTAGACGCCATGAATACGATGCGACGGGTCGCGCGGTCTACGACGGCGCCCAGGTACAGTTCTTTATCGATGTCGGTCGCCGCTTCAACCAGGATCTGGTTAACCGGCTGGCCCAGCGCGTCAGTCTGGTAAGTCACCAGACGCTTGCCCAACCAGGCTTCCGCGAAAGCACGGATATCTTCTTTGCTGTTGACGACTTTAACGCCGCCCGCTTTACCGCGGCCGCCAGCATGAACCTGACATTTCACCACCCACGGGCCGGAGCCGATTTTGGATGCGGCTTCTTCTGCTTCACGCGGAGTGGTACAGGCGTAACCGGTCGGTGCCGGCATGCCATACCGAGCAAACAGCTGTTTTGCCTGATATTCGTGTAAATTCATGATGTTCTATCCATTCAGTTCTGAAGGTTTTTAGCCGGACCATTATTACGCGGTAAACCGCATGGTTTTCCGGCCACATAGCACAGAGTGCGGGGGGGGGCCGCCG
>NZ_JALBYS010000068.1:0-13569 GCF_022678525.1 Serratia sp. PGPR-27
ACACAGAGGCCATCGTCGGCAGCGTCAGATGTGAATAAGAGACAGCACCTGATCAGCTTACAGGCCGGCGAAACGCCGCTTCTCGGCGGCGAAATCCAGCGGACGGATCCCCTGCTGGTTTTTATCCTCTTCGGTCAGCAGCGCCGGCGGAATAAACCAGGTCACCTCAAACAGCAGCCCGTCCGGATCGTGGCCATAAATGCTTTTGTGCACGCCGTGATCCTCTTCCAGCCCGAGAATGCCGCGTTCGGCCAGCTGGTGACGAATGCGCTCCAGCTCTTCCAGGCTGTCCACTTCCCAGGCCAGATGGTACAGCCCGGCCGGTGGCTCATGCTCTGCCGGCGGCTCGTTGTTGGCGCGAAACACCCCGGCGCGCTGCTGGCCCAGATTCTTGCTGAACAGCGCCAAATCGTGATCGTTGTCCGAATCGGCGGCCTGGGTAAATACCGCCCGATCGGGGCTGTCGGACGGCTTCAGCTTGAAGCCCAATACCTGATGATAAAAGTCGGCGCTCTGCCGCACGTCGCTGACATACAGCACGGCGTGATTGAGACGTTTGATGCCCATCGATATTCCTTTTTCGCATTGAATGAAGTCAGCATGAACATAGCATGTGGGGGGAAAGCCGCTAAATGCCGTTATCGCATGACTAAATGCCGCCCGCGCAATCTGTCGCTGCAAGGCATTCCGCGCTATCATAAGCGCTGTATTGATCCCTTTTGTGAGAATAACGATGAACGGCAAGATAACGACTTTTTTTGAAGACAAAGGCTTCGGCTTTATTACCGACGAGAACGGAGAAAATCGTTATTTTCACGTGATTAAAGTGCAGAATCCGGAGCTGATTAAGAAAAACGCGGCGGTGACCTTCGAACCGACCAACAACACCAAAGGCCCGTCGGCTTATGCGGTCAAAGTGTTGGCGCCCAGCAAATACATCATCATCGCCAATGAAAGAATCAAGATCGCCAGCATCAAGTCTTTCAATACCTTCACCAAGGAAGTGCCGGTCAAAGCCGATGTGGATAAAGAGAACACCGTGCTGTCGGTCGGCCTGCTGATGAACCGCATTCGCCCGCAGTCCGAAGACCAGGCGCAGGCCATGCAAACGCTGCGCATGCTGACCATCACCACCTTCCAGAACACCACCCATACCTTCTCCGAGCACGAGATCGACATGGATGAAACCATCAAGGCGTTGAAAAGCCTGTAAGCCTCTGCGTACAGAAAATAACCAAAGAAATTTGTCGTCGCCTGTGTTAGCGTGAGTTTTCACCTGACACAGGCTATTGATATGTCCGATTCCAGCAGCGTCAAAGGTTTTATCAACCGCTCCACCCAAATCGTCTGCCCTAAATGCGGCTATGTTACCCGGCAAAAATGCGCGGCAATGCTGCAAGACGTGATACTGATTTGCCCTAATTGCGAAACCCGCTTCGAGCCCAGGCAAGGCTGAAAGCGGTTAGCGAAACAGAATATGCTCGACGCTGTTGCCGTTCACCACGTTGAACGACTCCACCCGATTACGCCCCTGCGATTTGGCGCGATACAGCGCGATATCCGCCATATTCATCAGTTGCTCCAGCGATTTCACTTCGTTCATCGCCAGGCTGGCGACGCCGACGCTGATGGTGATTTTCAGCGTCTGTTTGCCTTCCGCCTGCAGTTCCGCCTGCTCCACCAACCGGCGCAGATGCTCCCCCAGCGCCACGCCCTGCGCCGCCAGCGCGCGCGGCAGCATGATGGCGAACTCTTCCCCGCCCAGGCGGCCGAACAGCTGATCGTGCCGCAGCTCGCGCCGCACGATATGCGCGAACGACGCCAACACCTGATCGCCAGCGCTGTGGCCGTGCGTATCGTTGATCTGCTTGAAATGATCGATGTCGATCAGCAGTAGCGACACCGCCTCTTTCGAGCGGTGCTTGTGCTCCAGCAGCTCGCCCGCTTTGCGCGTCATCGCGCTGCGCGCCAGCACCCCGGTCAGGAAATCGTGGTTGGCGCTGTGCTCCAGACGCCGCATCAGCTTGCGATTGGCGGCGATAGAGCTGGCGAGGATCAGCGGCCCCATCACCAGCATGGCGATGCCCAAGCGGGCAGACATCAGGGTGTCGAGGAAGGCGTTGTGATTGTTCGGCGTTTCATACAGCACCAGGTTGGCTGAAATGTTGCTGATCTCGGTCATGCCGGTCAACAACGTCAACAGCGTCACGGGGAACAACTGGTAGCGCACCGCGCACCACAGCAGCGCCGGGATCGGGAAGGCGATGGCGCCCGGCCCGCCGATATAGACGCTGAACGCCAGCGACAGCAGTAGCGCCAATAGCGGCAGGCAGCCTTTCAGGCGCCAACGCACCTGCATGCGAAACAGCTGTTTCAACCGCGGCGCCGCCATCAGCACCGGCAACAACAACAAGGTCGTCGAGAACTGCTCACTGAACCAGGCCAACCAGGCGACCACCACCGTATTGTTGTACAGGCTGTCGTTACGCAGCACCGACAGCGTCGACGCCACCGCCGATCCGGCCAGACTGGCGCTGAACATATAGAGTATCGCCTGGGGTTTGCCCATGCGCCGTTGAGATTGCGGCAGCATCAGCATGATGCCGTAACCGACGGCGATCAGCGACATGTTGCAGGCGTTCAGCCACAGCGCCAGGGACCAGCCCTCGCCGGTACCGAGATCGGCGGCGACCATGCCCAGATAAGTGGTGAGCCAGCCGAGCGGCGTAGCGTAAACGGGTTTACGCAGCAGCAGCCCGAGCAGAATCGCGTTGACCGGCCAAAATAAAGAAAGTGAACCTATCGGCCGGCTAAGAATACCCACCAGGGAGAGTAAAAAGGCCAGCATGAAAAGATTGATCAGCTGCACCGTTAGCGGCAGGCCATGCCTGGCGTTTATTCTGGCGCTCATCGCCTCGCCCATATTTTGCTAATAACCAGAATAATAATATGCATACTCTCTCGCCCGGCCAGTGAGGGATAGTCAATCCGAATTTCAACCAAAAAAGCCAGACAAATCAATAATAAAAAACATTAACATTTAATTAACAGAATTTTCTTAGCCTGATGCGGCCGCGCCGTAACTCCCCGCATAGCGTCAGCAAATAATGCCCGCTCTGCTGTCAGCATAGCGCATAGCGTAATAGGCCGCCGAGAGCGTTAATTACATTAATAAAGTTGTGGTTATTGGTCATTAAATGATGTTTGAATCACTGTGCGATTATTTTCCTGCAACTGGGCCGCCTGTGCAATAACAACCCAAAAAAAGCCCGCATGAAGCGGGCTTGCTTGAACAACAGCAAATCGACAGTTACGACACGGCCATGCATTGCATGACCGTGCTGACGCGCAGTATAGCGGTGAAAGCTTAAGCAGACCTTAGCAACAAAAAACCCGGCCTAGGAACCGGGAATATTTGTACGAAATGCAGTGTTAGCCCAAGCAGGCTAATAACATTTCGCAGATTACACGCCAATTGTGCAGAGAAAATGAACGCGGCATCCGTTCAACCGCACCGCCGTCCCATCTACACGATAGGTCTTACGCCAGTTTGGCGGCAAAGCCCGCTACGCGCTGACCATAGAGCTTGGCGGTCGCCAGATCGCCCGACAACATCTCATCCACGCCGGCATCCGCCGGGGTCTGCACCAGCAGACCCACCGAACCGCCCAGGTTATTGACGTCGGTGCGCTGCGCCGATTTGGTGTTGGCCGGCAGCAGCCCCAGGCTGACCCACAGGCCGCCATGTTGCGAAGCCAGCGTCTGCAGCGCGATCAGCGTCACCTGCTTGTCGCCGTTCAGGCTGGCGCTGTTGGTAAAACCGCCGAACACTTTATCCTGCCACTTGCGGCCGAACCAGGCTTTGGAGCTGGCGTCGGCGAATTTCTTGAACTGCCAGGATGGGCCGCCCATATAGGTCGGCGAACCAAAGATGATGGCATCCGCCTCATCCAGCGTCTGCCAGGCTTCGTCGCTGATATCGCCGTTCTGATCGATGGCGATCAGTTCCGCCCCGGCGCCTTCCGCCACCACTTTCGCCAAACGCTCGGTATGGCCGTAGCCGGAATGAAACACCACTACTGTCTTCGCCATAGAAATTCTCCACTCATTGCACAAAGGCGCCGACGGCGCCCCTCTCGCGTTCAATCTAATCAAGCGCACAGCGACTGAATACCGAATAAAACTGACGGTGTTATTCAAAAAAATCGCGTTACCCCGCCAGGCATGCTCAGATAAAAAAAATCCCGCACAAGGCGGGATAAACTTAACAGGGATGGGGTAATACACTACAGGGAATGGATAACACACAACATCATCGGGTAGAGCTACAGTACCAATCTCAATGTATAGAACTGTCATCCCCGCGTAAGTTTGCTCGGCCAGATGTAACGCCGAATGGGAAATATGACATTTTGCTCAACGCACCACGAACAGGCGCGACTCAAAGCCGCCGCTCTTGAAGGTGCCGGTATTGACCCACCCCGGCGGCGAACGGCCGAAGTCCTGATTGAAATCCCCGCCGCTGACCAGCCAGATCCGGCGATGGCCTTTCGATAAAACGCTGAGCTTATCGACGTAGGTCTGCGCCGCCCGATCGTGGAAAAAGGTACCGAAACCATAGGCATTGGGCTTACCCGAGATACCATTGGGCCTGGCCGGGGTATACAGCAAGGCGCGGTAGCCCTGCTTGTTGTAATACACATAGCTCAGGTAGTTGAACATGTTGCTGACCACCACCGCATCGTTAGGCTGATAGTGGCTGTTGATATAGTGCACCATCACCTTGAACTCATCTTTTTCGACCGGGTAGTCGTTACGTACGCCGTAGCCGAACAGCAGGCTGAAGAACAGTAGCAAAGAGATCCCGCGCACCCGGTTTTTCGTTCCGGCGATCAGCACGCCCAACACCAGCGGAATGCCGAGCGCGGCGGAATAAAGATAGCGATCGACAAACAGCGGCGAGCGCCAGGAAATGGCGAATATCAGCGTCACCGGGATCAGAATGCCGCAGAGCAGCAGCAGAGAGAATTTTCTCGGCATCTGGCGCCGCCACAGCAGCAGTGAACATAAAGCGACAAACATCGCCGGCAACAACCAGAGAATGATCGTGGGATAGTTGCTGCCATCATGGCCGGTGAGAAAACGCCAGAACATCGCCGGCAGATCGCTCCAGGAAACCTGAGGGATCCAACCGACGTCGCCGCCGACCCTCAGCTCGGCGATATGCGCCAGCAGATTGAACAACACCAGCAGCCAGGGAATGTAGGCCACCCCGATCGCCGCATTGGCCAGCCACCATGCCGGTCGCTTGATATAACACTCGCCTTCGCGGCGGCACGACAGCGCCAACACCACCAGCCAATGCGCGATCAGCGTGAAAATCGTGAAGTAATGGGTATAAAAGCTCAGCGTCATCAACAGCGCATACAACGCCAGATAACGGCGGTTATCCGGCGTTTTCAGCCACTTCGCCAACGCCATGGCGGCGGCGATCGCCAGCAGCCCCATCAGCGCATACATGCGCGCCTCCTGGCTGTAGCGCACCGCCATCGGCATGATCGCCATCAGCCAGCCCGCGATCAGCGCCGCCCGTTCATTGGCCAGCCAACGGATAAAGCGCATCGCCAGTGCCACCGTCACCACGCCGAACGCCAGGCTCAACGAGCGGGCCGCCAGAATGCCATCGCCAAACAGCACCATCCAGCCATGCAACAGCAGGTAATAAAGCGGCGGGTGAACATCGAAAGAAGCGTGATAGAGCAACGCGCCCACATCGTAACGGCTGGTCAGCACGCTGGAGGCTTCATCGCACCAAAAATACCTGTCGGTTAAGGATATAGACCGTACGAGCGCCGAAAACGCCACGATCACCAACGCATAATGTTTGTAATCGATGCCCTTTAAGCCGTTGTTGCTTAAAGAGACATTCGAAACCTGCTGCAGTGACATAACCGCATTCCGCCCAAGAGAACCACACAATGTGGAGACGCAGCGTCATCATTGCCGACGGCGGGTAAATGGCGGGTAAATCAGTGCGAAAAAGTCGGCGCAGTCCCTTTCAGGCCGCACGGCTCTCAGCGAATTTCAACGCTGATATCCGGGTAGGCCTTCTCGCCGTCACTGAGGTAATGCCCCAGCGCCCGATATGCCATCACGTACAGCACGGCGGCGGCGCACAGGCACAGCAAGGTCACGAGAAAGAATCTGGATTTGCGCACGATAGGCTCCATGGGGAAATTTTCGCCTATTGTAGCGCGACAAACTAAACGAAGGTTCAATTGGCGGCGGGTCGAGAGCCTCGCGCTCATTCAGAAAGACGGCAGCATAACGGCTAGAGTAATTCGACTTTCAAGCAAACGCCTTCTTTTCAAAGCGATTCATCTCTCATTGGTCAATATATCGCGATCCCAAAAAGGCTC
Organism: Serratia sp. PGPR-27; assembly: GCF_022678525.1. NCBI lineage: Bacteria > Pseudomonadati > Pseudomonadota > Gammaproteobacteria > Enterobacterales > Yersiniaceae > Serratia > Serratia sp. PGPR-27. Next base: position 6,420 of record NZ_JALBYS010000068.1, read on the forward strand.
ATCACTGAAATTAGCAAGTAAAAAATCAATGAATGCGCGCATTTTCGCAGGCATGTTTTGTGATGAAGGAAAAACCGCATACATACCAATGGGAGGACGCATATGCTCACGTAATACAACTTCGAGCTCACCTTTTCTGATCGCCTCATGCGCGATGAAAGTGGGCAACATAGCGATCCCCAAACCCGCGACGGCGGCCTCACGAACAGCATCACCGTTGGAAAAACAGAGCCGCGATTTCACCATTGGCGTATGACCGCCAGCAAAGCGCCAATAATAACTTTCTTCAACGTTGTTATAGCGAATGCCCGGCAATGCCGCCAAGTCTTCCACTCTATTTGGACGACCGTACCGATCTAGCAAAGACGGGCTCGCGCAACAGACATGGCGAATGGTTGTGATCCGCCTGGCTACCAAGGAAGAGTCGCGCAATTTAGAAATCCTGATGGCGAGATCAAATCCATCACGAATGATGTCAACCATCTTGTCGTCGGCATCAAACTCCAGTGCCAGATTCGGATTCGCCTCGATAAATTGACCAACCACCCGGCTAAGGCAATGTACGGTCAGCGAAACGGGAGCGGCGATTCGCAACCGCCCTTGTAAATCGTTATGTCGCCCTCCAACGGCATTTTCAGCCTCATTCAACTCAGTCAGTATGCGTTTGGCTTGCTCATAAAACTTCAGCCCTGTGTCCGTCAGATGGATCTGTCGGGTGCTCCGGTTCAGCAACGGGGCACCAAGCCGAATTTCCAAATCTCGTATGCGGCGACTGATCGCAGATTTAGCCAAGGCCAGGCGCTTTGAAGCCGCCGCAAAACCGCCCGCCTCAACAACAGCAATATAAGTTTTCAGTTCCTCAAAGCGATCGGCCATGCTTCCGCAACCTTTTCAATTCCAAATATGTCAATCACAATGATACGGCATCACTTAGCGACCGCTATTCCTCTCGAGCAACGGCATCGAGACGCACGCTTTCCGCCCCCACGTCAGACGATGCCGAAAAATGTATTATGCGCAGGCGCTGCTGGATCCAGGGTAGCGCGATGCTCTCTAACGGATGGAAGGCTCGTTCGAACGAATAAACTCCACGAACCCACTCAAGAATCCCTCCAAGCGAAGACGCGTCGACTCGTCGGTCAGATTGCCATCGACGTCGAATTGTTGGTTGGCGTGGGAAACGAGAAGCCGTCCGCCAAACCAAGGTCGGGTTCCAAGTGCTCGCAACACGGGTAGCCAAGCTTCCTGAGATAGGATTGTGCCAAATCCCCCCGGCGATGCACCAATCAAGGCGAAAGGTTTTCCGCCGAAAACGCGTCGTATATCGCTGTCTGGACGCGAAACCCAATCAATGGCGTTTTTGAATACCCCTGGAATACCATTATTGTACTCAGGGGTGGCAAGGAGCACGCCATCGGCTACCGCGATCGCCTCCTTCAATTCGACAACAGAAGCGGGAATGCCAGATTTAACTTCAACATCGGCATCATAAAGCGGTATCCCATTGATTCGACGAACATCCAGAGTCACGCTCTCGGGTGCCAATTGCACTGCAGCCTGAAGAAGTGAATGGTTAAAGGAAGCGCTGCGAAGACTTCCTGAAATTCCAATGATATGGGTCATGATCTACTCGCTCTTTGCAATGGAATGACTGTCGTTACTGCAGATGACAATGTTCGTTTGTGCTGACGGTTCTTTCTCCCCACAAAGGACAAACATTACCTCCTCTACAAAAATTAGAAAGCCTCAATAAAAGAACACTGTGTTCTCTTATTTAAGTACAGCGATAGGACTGGGTGAATGACGAGGACTTAAACCCACCCAACTAAAGTTACGATCTACTCTCACAGCCCAAAAATGAGAACAATATGTTCTCCGGAATTGGGATTGTCGGGCCCGCTGTATCGACTTAGCATGATATCTCACAATTACATGACCCCAATTAAGATTGCTTTCATTGAAGGCGATGTTGAGATCCCTTCTTTGGCCTATCGCGATTGCGATGAGTCTAACCTAATCTGTAACGTGAAAGAGAGTTATCTAATGACCAGTGAATCTATCCGTGATCCTAAGGCTGACCACCTCCTGACCCCTGAGAACTGCGTGTTCATCGTGATCGACTATCAACCCATTCAGGTGAGTTCGATCCGTTCGATGGACCAAAAGGAATTGGTTTTCAACATCACCCATAGCATTAAAGCTGTGAAGAATTATAACGTACCTATTATTCATTCGGCGGTAAATATTGCGACGGGCTTAAACAAACCGCCAATTAAAGAGATCATGGCGCTACTCCCTAATGACCCCGTTATTGATCGTACGACGGTTAATGCCTGGGAAGACGTCGAATTCAAGCAGGCAGTGCAGGCAACTGGACGGCGGAAGTTGATCATGACGGCACTCTGGACCGAAGTCTGCCTGGCCTTCCCCGCTCTGGATGCACTCAGGGAAGGGTACGAGGTCTATGTCGTCGCCGACGCCATCGGCGGAACTTCAGTAGCGGCTCATGAGTTGGCTCTACGCCGCGTCGAACAAGCGGGTGGCAAACTGATTTCCAAGACACAGCTCTGGTGCGAGCTGCAGCGAGACTGGGCTCGCCAAGAGACCGTTCCTGGTTTCATGGACGTATTCGAGAACTGGGACGGCTTTAATCCAGAGAAAGATTTCAAAGGCTAAAATGCGGTTGGCAAATTGCTGGTTGAAGAATCCTCTGGCCGTCGTGTCAACACTGTCTGGCCAGCCAACCATACTCGGCGATTCAGCGCACCATATTGGAAAAGACAAGAGAACTGTCTTAGCAAAAGATTGATTATTGAAGGGAACGGCACACTTCAGCGTGCCGTTCCCGGAATAAGGGGAGACCATGTCAAACGTCTACAAGAAAACCGCTAACATAAAAGAAGCGCAGGCTGGTAGCCTCGCGAAGCCGGCCACGTTCAGCAGCCCTTTGGCTCTCCTGCTGGACCTTCTGAAAAAACCCGCGGATCTCGAGCATGTCCGCCAATTTACGGCGGACAATTTCATCTATGTTTCACTCAATTATGAACATCCGGAACTAAAAGCCATCATGCCTTGGGCAGGGACGACAGCAGGAACCGAAGGCTTGGTCCAGACCTTCAAGGATGTGAACGCCTACTGGTCTACACTGGCATTCGAATTACAGGACACTTTTGAGAATGCCGACGGTGCTGCCGTCTTCGGTTATTTTACTTATCGCTCTACTGTTTTGGGTAAGACGGTCACCTCCCCCCTCTCGATTTTGGCTCGCGCCAAGGACGGTAAGTTAACTTTCGTACAGTTCATGGAAGATACCTTCGCCACAGTACGAAGTTTTCGCGAGAGTGGAACCTACCATATCAAAGCCGATCCCAGTGGTTCGACAGTGGAAATTTGATACAGGGAGAGCGATATAACGATTGAGGATATAACCTGATTAAAAACTATATCCTCAGTCACATCATTGCATCATCAAAAACAACCAGCGAACACAGGACGTTTTTCAATCGGATTGTTTTTGTCATAAATAATTAGCCATACTTCCAGACTCATATAATACATTTAAAACACTAGCAACAAAAGAAAATATATTTATTACACTGCCCAGCCAGAGTTTTAAAAAGCAGTGAGTGGTAAATAGGAATGCCGTCAACAGTTGATGATCGATAATTAACAAACTTGAGGTATCATGACAATGCAGAAAAAAGACTTATCTTCCTGGTTCGCCAAAGGGGGGGCTATTGCTTATTTCATCTGGGCTCTTCTACATTTTCAAGCTGCCTGGGGAGTTTATAAATTAGGCGATAGCATGCCACCAGGAATGGCAAGTGGGCGAGTAGAACAAGATGCATGGAATTTATTTTGCTTTGCACTTTGCGCTGCCTTGACGTCTATTTTCTTGAATTGGCGCAATGACATCAGAGGATGGTGGATAAATTTAGCCGTTGTCAGCGCCACTGATATTGGCTTTATTATTTACATTCTAATCCCTGGTTACACGCCTATTTGGCCAGGGATTTTAGGGCCTCTTTTTTGGGCGGTTGGATTTATTTTTTCAACCTGCGCACTTGTTTTATCACATAAAGAAACAATGCGCTAAGCATGATAACATCACAAAGGGCAGCATATGCTAAGCCCTTTAATCCAACTTCCTTAAAGAACAAACTCAATTGCAATAATTAGATTTAAAATAGATCAATTAAAAAAACACGCATAATCAATTGAAAATATGACTCAGGCATATCATGAAAGAAAACACTTGCTTTCAAAAAAAAATCACCACAGAGATCATGAGTTGGATAGAAAACAACCTTGAACATCGCATCAGTCTTGCAGACATTTCCAAGGTATCAGGCTATTCAAACTGGCACTTTCAAAGGTTATTTAAGAAACATACGGGAAAAAACCTTGGTGACTATATTCTTGAAAGAAAATTAAAAAAATCTTATAACTTGCTTTCTACAACAAAATTATCCGTATTTGCTGTTTCTTGTGCTGTAGGATTCAAGACTCAACAATCCTTTATTAGGAGCTTCAAAAAATGCTATGGCATCTCTCCCGGAAAAATAAAAATGAAGCACAATGACAAAAATAATATAACAAGTTAATCATCATGGAAAAATTCTTCCCATTCATATCGTGTACCGAGTTAATCCTTCTCTCGTCTAAACGATCGGGTGTCTAAGTAGAGTCAGGTCGAAAAATCACGAAGTAAAATACTGACATTATTCTTGTCATACTTGAGATAAGAGTCAGGCCTCTCTACGCGTCGCTTATTTAGGACATCTGTACGTCATATACCTGATAACAATATCCCAATACAATAAAATAAGAAGTGCTATCAATAAATGCGAGCAGACATAGGAATAATCGAGAACTTGCAGAAATACGGGGGATTTATGGACCCTATAGGATTCGAATACAGACCACATTTCCATTGTTATTACACCATTTTTCTCTATTCGAAAAACACCGGGGCCCCCGATTAGGCCCCCAAACGCATTTCGCTGAAAACATCAGTGATTTCGAGCCCGTTGATTGTAACGATGAACTACAACGCAGCCAACATCCCCGGATTTTACTTGGCAAAGATGCCACTCATCTTTCCTATAAGTCTCAAGTGATTGGATGTCAGAGGTGCAGTTCTCAATCTGCGCCAGCGAGGCGTTGCGCCCGGTGACGATACGTTCAATGCTGGTCGAGCAAATCACCTCTGTGTGGTCGGTTAATACTTCTGGTTCAGTCTGCATATTTCCTACCCCATAATGAAAACACCCGCCGGTTTAAGGGCGGGTGTTATGTTGTGGTACCTGTCATTGTGCTCGGGTCAGAGGGCATGCCGGGGACGTTCACCAGTCAAAGGTCTCAATCCCCGGCAGAATATCGCCTGCAGCGTCGAGGTTAAGGAGAGCGATGGGGTGATGGTTCATCAGCGTGACAACCAACCGGCGGCAGGCTTTTGACACCCCTAACCGTTTAAGATGAAGTACCGGATGTCGCCAGGCATGGAGCCTAATCAAATACCCCGTTCCGGTAAAATGGAGCCACTCACCATGGCCATACTCCTCCTGCTGATGTGAAGCGTGATACAGCAGAGAGTTATCTCCGTCGGTGATGTGGGCGGTACTGCACTGGATACCCGTGAGCAGTGCGCCGGTGGGGAGTGTGTCACTGCTCATGGTTGCTTGCTTCCCTGAATGGCACGTGTGACCTCCCGGTAGCCGGCTCGCGTCATCAGGCCACAGGCCCGGCGGGCGCGCAGGATGTCGATGACGGTCACAAGGGGCGATTGCGCCTGTCCGGTGAAGCCCCGGCGGTCAATGCGCACCAGCTCAAACTTTTCCACCATGGCATTCAGCACATCCGCGAGGGACATACCGTTATCGATGTGTGCCTGTATCGCGGCATCGTCGCTGAACGCGGTATCGTTGAGCGTCAGGCCGTAGTGCTGCGCCAGCAGGTAGGTGAGCAAGGATTGCCAGACAGTTATGGGAGACGGGCATGTTTGGGCCGCCCTTGACGGTGGTGCGGGTACTGTTCGCATAAGGCGTATCTCTTTGTTGGATAATAAGAACGGTGTGAGACTAAAAATGCGGGGCGTTATACCTGGGCGTTTCAGATGTCGGATAAATCGAAATGTAGACGTAGCCGTATGAGCCGAGGCTGTCTGCTTCGCAGGTCAGGCCATGGCAATACAGTGTGACACAGTGCTGATGACGCGGATTGAGCTCACCGGAAAGCAGCATCAATTCCAAATGCTTGATGAACTGCGGAAAAGCATTCTCCAAATCATGGCGCTGTGCGTCGCTGAAAATTCCGCTGATGTCTGCCCGGTCGGCCAGAAAATGCAGTCGTTCCCTCTCCTGTACCAGACGGGCGCCAAACTGCGGCGTGACGTTGCGTTTCAGCCCCCAGGCGGGAACATTATGGGGTGATGGCATGTAGTGCCTCCTGATTGCGTCGGATAAATCATAAGAGCCCGTGTTCGGCGAATGAGTACACGGTCATGCCGCCGACAATGCAGTGGTCCAGCACCCGGACGTCAATCAGCGCCAGTGCGTCCTGTATCCGCTGGGTAATGAGTCGATCGGCCTCGCTGGGGGCGGCATGCCCGGAGGGATGGCAGTGCGCCACGATGACCGCGGCAGCGTTATGCTTCAGTGCGCCCTTCACGATTTCACGCGGATGCACCTGCGTGCTGGCGATGCTGCCGCTAAACAGGGACTCATGCGCCAGCAAGCGATGCTGGTTGTCGAGATAGAGCACCATAAAGACTTCTCGCTCCAGCCGGGCCATTTGCAGGCGCAGCCAGTCGCGCACCATGAACGGGGCGGTGAAGGCTTCACCCGGTTTGCGTAAATGCTGCTCCAGCAATGCCAGCGCTCGTTGAATGGTGCGTTGAGAGGGTAAGGGCAGACCGGCGGTTGCCGGGGATAAGGTGATATTCATCATGATGGGGTGCCGTTGTCTGAAGGGTTAGTCGATGATGCGCATAATGGCGTTGCTTTCGGGATGGCTGAGGGCGTAATCCCGCAGGCGATAGTAGTGTTCGGTCATGGCGTCGCATTCGGTGCGGCAGGCGTGGTGGCTGTAAGTGCGGTCTCTTATACACATCTGACGCTGCCGACGATGGCCTCTGTGTGTAGATCTCGGT
>NZ_JALBYS010000069.1:0-12529 GCF_022678525.1 Serratia sp. PGPR-27
TAGCCCCCGAAACGGCCTGCAACAATGACCCTGGGCAAAATAAATGGCGTTAAGTCCCGCGCGGCGGCGCGTTGGACGAAGTGGGGAAAATGCCTCTCCCCCGCATTCGGGAGAGAGGCCGGGCATTACAAGATGCCTTTCATGGTCTTCTCGAAATCGCTCCAGGCGCAGAAGCCGTCTTTATCGATCGGGCAGCCTTTCAGCGCCAGCGTCACGCGCTGCGGCGGGGTTTGCAGCGTCAGCGGCGTCGCCTTGCGCAGCTGTTCGGTGGACTGATAGACGTACTCGATCTTCAGCAATTCACGGCTGTTCTGCGCGTCGCGCCAGCGCTGGAACACCAGCTTGCCGCCGATCGGCGTTTTCTCGTACTGCTGCGGCAGCTGATACGGCTGGAACTGCATGGCCGACAGCAACGAGGCGATATTGGAATCGTGGCCGACCAGCACCGTCAGCTTCGGCGCGTCCGGTTTGCGCTCGCCCAGCAGCGCGTTGTTGATGTAGGTCAGCAGCGGCTTGGCGACGTTTTGCGCCACCACCGGCGAGGTGAACAGCGAATCCTGATAGCCGTCTTTCAACTGCGCCAGCTGCTTCCACTGCTGCGGGGTGACGATTTTGCCCCAGGCCACCTCTTTCATCGGGAAACCTTCGTAGTACTGCAGCATAAAGGCGTCCACCAGCGAGTTGCCCACCCGCAGCGGGCCGGAGACGCCCGGCTCTTTGCCCGGCACCGCGCTCATCACGCTGGCTTCTTTGGTCAGATCGCAGTGTTTGTCGGTCTTGCAGGCGGCGGAATCCTTGTAATCGATGAGCTTCGCCAGCTGTTGGTAAGAGGCGTCCAGCTTCAGCGATCCCAGCGCGGCGTTCATCGCCGCCAGCGCCTGCTGGTTGAAGGCTTCGCTGGTGTCGGTGATGATCGGGTTGAAAGTCGGATCCATCTCGCCCATCTTGTCCTGATGGTGCACGCTGACGTCGCAGCCCGGGAACGCGCCGTTGCTGAAGAACTGCGCGGTGGCCACCGTGCGCTGCAGGCTGTTGGCGTAGACGTACACGCTGCCGGCGGTCGGGCAGCCCTCTTGCGGCAACAGGCCGGTCTGCTTCAGCCAGGCGTTGAAATAGTGCCCCATGTACACTTCCAGCACCCCGCCCTTGGTGGTCAGCTGGCCGCCCGGCGTTTCCCAGGCCGGCCAGGCCTTCGGCGTGGACTGCGCCAGCACGCTGCCGTTGTTGGCCAGCGGCGCGCGCAGGTTATGGCGGCTCATCACCAGCACCTGTTCCAGTTGATAACCGCCGGCGTCCGCCAGCGCGTTCCCGGTAAATAACAAAGGCAGGCACAGCAATAACGTTTTTTTTCTCATCCGCAGAGGCTCCCGGAAAATGATTATTTTTAAGGTGTTAGCGTTTGCCTGCGTATGATGGCGGGGTTAGTGTGACAAGTGTGTGACAGGCTTCACGGGAAAAGATCGTACCAGCGGCCACCGGGCGGCGGCCGCTGTAGTTCAACTCAGTACCACAGGCTCATGATCGGCCAGCCGATCAGCAGCAGCGCGGCGATGTACACCACGCCGAGAATGCCGCCCAGGCGCCAGTAGTCTTTCGACTTCACATAGCCGCAGCCGTAGATAATCACCCCCGGCCCGGTGGCGTACGGCGTCAGCACGCCCATGATGCCGATCGACAGCACCAGCAGCATCGACAGCTGCTCCATCGGCACGCCCGGCAACCCTTTGCCGACCGCCAGGATCACCGGCAGCATGGTGGCGGTGTGCGCCGACAGGCTGGCGAACAGGTAGTGGGCGAAGTAGAACACCAGCACCAGCGCCACCACCGTCATGTTCGGCGAGAAGCCGTCCAGATGGGTGCTCATGGTCTGGGCGAACCAGTCGATAAAGCCGGAGCGCGTCAGGCCGTTGGCCATCACCACCAGCGTCGCCAGGTTAACCAGCGTATTCCAGGCGCTGGAATATTTGGTGATTTCTTTCCACGACACCACGTGCAGCGCCAGCATCAGCGACACCGCCAACAGGCACACCGCGGTGGCGTCCAGCACCTTGCCGCCGAACACCCACAGGCACAGGCTGAGCAGCACCAGGCCGATCAGGGTGTATTCCTTGCGCGTCAGCTTGCCCATTTCCCCCAGCGCGGTATCCGCCCAGGCGGCCACTTCGCTGCTGTGGGTCACGCCCGGCTTGTACAGATAGTAGGAGATCAGCGGCGCGATGATCAGCAACAGCAGACCGACCGGCAGGAAAGCCAGGAACCACTGCATCCAGCTGATGTGCACCCCGGCGATCTTGCCGACGAACTCGATGCCCAGCACGTTCGGCGCGGCGCCGGTGACGAACATCGAGGAGCTGATGCTGGTGCCGACCACCATCATCCACATCAGGTAACCACCGATGCGGCGCGAGGAGGGATCGTTAGGGAAGGAATCGAACAGCGGCGGCAGGTTTTTCACCACCGGGAACACCGTGCCGCCGGTGCGCGCGGTGTTGGACGGCGTGAACGGCGCCAGCAGGATATCGATGATCACCACCGCATAGCCCAGCGTCAGCGTGCGCTTGCCCATGAATTTTACCAGGAACAGCGCGATGCGCCGCCCCAGCCCGGTGGCCTCGTAGCCCAGCGCAAAAATAAAGGCGCCGAACACCAGCCAGACGGTGGTACTGGAGAAGCCCGCCAGCCCCCATTTCAGCGCCTCTTTACCGGCTTTGAAGCCCGGCTCCGCCAGTTCCTGCGCGCCGAACAGCACCCAGTTGGCGCTCAGCACGCTGACGGTCACCGCGATAAAACTGATGGCGGTGGCCGGGATCGGCTCCAGAATCATGCCGACGATCATCGCCACGAAGATGGCGAAGTAGTGCCACGCCTGCGGCGGCATGCCGTCGGGCACCGGTATCAATAACAGGATCGCGAGCACCGCCAGCGGCGCTATCGCTTTCCAGATCTTTTCCTGGGTTTGGGACATAGGGACTCTCCTGAAGGCTTGGTTATTATTCTTGGGCACCCAGCTGCGCCAGCAGCCAGGTCACTATCAACAAGTCGGCGCTGCCGCCGGGGCTGAGGTTGCGGGCAATGCAGTCGGCATCGAAGCGCCGCAGGCGCGCCAGGCCCGCCTCCCCGGCCGAACCGCCCTGCGCCAGCAGCAACGCCGCCCGGCGCCGTAGCCAGCGCAGTCCGTGCATGCCGCCGCGCGAGGCGACGTTGGTGTCACCGTTGTGGGCCATCAGCCACAGCAGACTGTCCAGCAGCGCCCGCTGTTCGTCGCCGTCGGCGGCCAGCCGTTGCCGATACAGCGGCAGCGCGCCATCCAGCACCAGCCGAAAACCGGCCTCCGCCTCGCCGCGCGCGCCGCTGAGACCGTAGGCAGCGAACAGCCGCTGGCCGGCGGTCTGCCCGGCGTTGTTGCGCCGCAGCTCGCGGTCCACCAGCCCCCGACACATCGCCGCCGTTTCGGCGCACAGCGCCGCTGCGCCGATGGCGCGCCCCTGCTGCTGCAGGCGGCCAAAGGCGGCGCACAGCAACCCGAGCGAGAACACGCTGCCCTTGTGGGTGTTAATGCCGCCGGTGGCGCGAAACATCTGGTTTTCGCAGGCCAGGCCGAGCGGCCGCAGCCGCGCCAGCTGCTGTTCTGCCGGCAAAGCCGCGTCTTCCCGTCCGCGTTGGATAAAGCGCGGCAGCCACACGCCGATGGCGCGGGCGCTACGGTAAAAATGCCCGAGATCCATATCGCGGTGGGCGCCGGTGTTATGGCGATCCACCAGCCCCGGCTTGGGCGTGAGGTTGACTTCCACCAGCAGCGCGCGAAAGGCGGCGCGGGCGAAGTCGCAGGCCGGTTCGGCACGGCGGGCAGGCAGATTAATCGGCAGAGAGCGCATCGTTGAACATCCTTTCCATTTCATGCAGCAGCTGCTCGCTGCTATGCCGCCGCTGGCGGGCGCAGATCTTGGCCGGTTGGCCACACAGCAGGCAGCGCCGTTCCGGCAGGCCGATGTCGCGGCGCGACAAAATGCGCCCCTGCGTATCCAGCACGTCGATGTCCCACAGCCGGCCGATCGGGCGGCTCACCTCCAGCTGCATGGCGCAGTCCTTCACCCGCTGGGCATCGGCGCGCAGCGCCACAAACCCTTCGCAGCCGGTGGCGAGCGCCAGCGCCTCGGCCTGCGGGCTGGGCCAGCCCTGTTCGGCGCACAGCCGCAGCAGCGCCTCCCAGCCGAGGTTGAAGATGCCGCGCGTCAGCGCGCTGTCCTTCACCGGGCCGGGGACGACCAGCGTCAGCACCAGCAGCGTGCACTGGTGCTGCGCCAGCCACGCCTGCTGGCGCGCCTGGCGGCATTCACGGCTGGTGAGCAGCTCCGGCAGGCTGACCGCGCGTTCGGCGGCCAGTTGAGGATCGACGGCGGCCATCGGTTACTCCGCCACCTGATGCACCACGTCGATCACCGAACCGTCGCGGTAGCGCACCACCGCCACCACCTTGTCGGTAAAGGCGATCGGCTGCGGTTCGCCGGTCAGCTGCAGCGCGCGGGCGCGCAGCCAGTCGATGCTCACCACCTCGAGCCCGGCCTCCCGCAGGCGCTGCGCCAGCTCCGGCCGCGCCGGGTTGACGGCGATGCCGTGGTCGGTCACCAGAATGTCGATGCTGGAGCCCGGCGTGACGCAGGTGGTCACCTGCTCCACCAGCGTCGGGATGCGCCCGCGCACCAGCGGCGCGACGATGATCGCCAGCCGCGCGGCGGCGGCGGTGTCGCAGTGGCCGCCGGACGCGCCGCGCAGCACGCCGTCGGAGCCGGTCAGCACGTTAACGTTGAAGCCGGTGTCGATTTCCAGCGCGCTCAGCACCACCACGTCGAGCCGATCGACCGAGGCGCCCTTGGAGCTGAAGTTGGCGTACTGGTTGGCGCTGATTTCGATATGGCGCGGGTTGCGCGCCAGCGAGGTCGCCGCCGCCCGATCGAAGCTCTGCACGTCCAGCAGCTTGCCGATCAGCCCTTTCTCATGCAGATCCACCATGGTCGAGGTGATGCCGCCGAGGGCGAACGCGGCGCGAATGCCGCGGGCGCGCATCTTGTCCTCCAGGAACCGGGTCACCGCCAGCGAGGCGCCGCCTGTGCCGGTTTGCAGCGAAAACCCTTCGGTGAAGTAGCCGGAACCGGCGATCACCTCGGCGGCGCGGCGGGCGATCAGCAGCTCGCGCGGGTTCGAGGTCATGCGCGTGGCGTCAGCGCCGATCTTGTCGGCATCGCCCACCCGCTCCAGCTGCACGATCAGATCCACCCGATCCTGCGCCAGGCTGGCGGGATGATGCGGATACGGCACCAGCTGCTCGGTCAGCAGCACCACGGTGCCCGCCGCCTCGGCGTCCACCCGCGCATAGCCGAGCGAGCCGCAGCAGGCTTCACCGCTGTAGCCGTTGGCGTTGCCGAACTCATCGCAGGCCGGCACGCCGAGGAAGGCCACGTCTATCTGCAGCTCGCCGGATTCGATCAGGTTGACCCGGCCGCCGTGCGAGTGAATTTGCACCGGCTCCGCCAGCAGCCCGCGCGATACGGCGTCCGCCAGCGGGCCGCGCAGCCCGGAGGTGTAAATGCGGCTCACCACGCCGTGGCGGATATGCTCAACCAACGGCGCATGGCAGTCGGTCAGCGAGCTGGAGGCCAGCGTCAGGTTGCGGAACCCCATCGCCGCCAGCGTCTCCATCACCTGATTGAGCGTCAAATCACCACCGCGAAACGCATGGTGGAAGGAGATGGTCATGCCGTCCTGCAGTCCGCTGCGGCGCACCGCTTCCTGCAAGGAGTCGCACAGCTTGAGATCGCGCGGTTTGCGCGCCTGCAGGTTGGCTTTGGAAACGTCCTGATAGCCCGGCAGATCCGCCGGGTTGGCGAAGGTCATCAATCGTTGTTGGCGGTTCATCATGCTTCCTCCCCGTGCTGCGCCGGTTCTTCCCGTAAGCCGGACAGCGCGGCGCGCTCCAGAACCAGCCGGGCGCGTTCAATCACCGGGCTGTCGACCATTTTTCCGTTCAGCGACACCACGCCGCGCCCCTCCCGCTCCGCCGCTTCGGCGGCGTCCACCACCCGCTGCGCGTGCGCCACCTCTTTGGCGGTCGGCGCGTACAGGTTGTGCAGCAGCTCAATCTGGCGCGGGTTGATCAGCGATTTGCCGTCGAAGCCGAGCTGTTTGATCAGCGCCGCTTCCTGCAGGAAGCCGGCCTCGTTGTTGGCGTCGGAATACACGGTGTCGAACGCCTGAATGCCGGCGGCGCGCGCCGCCTGCAGCAGCGAGCAGCGGGCGAACAGCAGCTCAATGCCCTCCGGCGAGCGTTCGGTGCGCAGGTTGCGCACATAGTCTTCCGCCCCCAGCGCGATGCCGATAAGACGCGGCGAAGCGTGCGCGATCGCCACCGCGTTGGTGATGCCCTGCGCCGATTCGATCGCCGCCAGCAGCCCGGTGCTGCCGACCGGCCGGCCGCAGGCCGCCTCGATGGCGGCGATCTCGCGCTCCATGTCGACAACGTCCTGCGCGCTATCGGTCTTCGGCAGGCGCACGATGTCCGCGCCGCCGCGCACCACCGCCTGCAGGTCCGCCAGGCCGTAGGCGGAATCGAGCGCATTGACGCGCACGATGGTTTCCACCTCCTGGTACAGCGGATGCTGCAGCGCGTGGTACACCAGCCGGCGCGCCGCGTCTTTTTCACGCAGGATCACCGAGTCTTCCAGATCGAACATCAGCGCGTCGGCCTGGTAGATAAAGGCGTTGCTGACCATCGCCGCGTTGGCGCCGGGAACGAACAGCATGCTGCGGCGCAGCCGGGTTTTATTCAGCGTTTTCATCTTTCGCCTCCCACGGCAGTTGGCCGCCCTCGCAGGCGCGCATCAGCGCGGTTTCCAGCCGGGCGCGCAGCACGCAATCCAGCGCCCCTTTGTCGTCGACGATCACCTGCACCGGTTCCACCTCATAACGCTGCAGCACCTCCAGCAGGGTGCGGCGGATAGCCGCACCGAACTGTTTTTCCACGCTGCTGGCGATCAGCAGATCGTGCTGCGGCCCCTCGGCGGGCGCGATGCGCACCATGACATCGCTGGATTCCAGCGTGCCGGCCATTGCTTCTCGGATAATTTTCATCATTCACCTGATTGTGCGGACTCAAAAGGATGCGGGGCCGTCTTGGCCCGGCGCTGCGTTTGCAGATCCTGCAGGTAGTACAGGGTGTCCGGCGGCACCAGCGGCGCGGCGGCGTGGAAGTCCCCCGCCGCCAGCAGCTTGCGCACCCAGGAGGCGGAGATCGCCGTGCCCTGATATTGCAAACGCTCGATTTCCACCAGCGCGATCGGCGGGCTGGGCAGCGCCGGCGTTTCCAGCCAGTAGCGCATGTCGCGGTTGTATTTCGCGGTCACCGCGCAGAACGGCTCGTTGCCGACGAAGCGGTGCGTAATGCCCAGCGCGGGCGCCAGATACTGGCGGAAGATCTTCAGATCGATTTCGGTGTAACAGTCGTCGGCCACGCCCTGGTCCTTGATGAAGTAACAGGGGAAGGTGGCGCGCGAGATCACGTACTGCGAGCCTTCGTGTACCGTGAGGTTGGGGATGTCGGCAGTGCCGGCCAGCACCAGCCGGCGCCGATCTTCATAGCTGAAGCGCGAGGTGTTTTCCTTCACCAGAAACAGGTGCAGCCAGTCGCAGCGCTTGGCCGCCTGACGCACCAGATACTGGTGCCCGCGAGTGAAGGGGTTGGCGTTCATCACGATGCTGCCGATGGTGTCGCCCGGCCGGCGCTGGCTCGCCAGCTGGGCGGCGTAGCGCTTCAGGCGGCACGGGCTGTTTTCCATCAGCACCACGATGCCCGGCACGGTGGCAATCGGGTAGAAACCGCACTGGCGAAACAGCGGCTCGTTCTGCACCTTGGTGTAGATAAACAGCTGGGTGTGATGGCGCTCATAGGCCAGGTTCACCAGCTCGGTCGCCAGCGCCAGCGCCAAGCCTTCGCCGCGCATCAGCGGGCTGATGGCGACGCATTTGATAATATTGTCGGCGATGCCGCCGCAGGCGACCAATTTGTCGTGCTGGGTAACGGTAATAAATATTTCAACCGTGGTATCGATATTCAGATCGTTACTGCGCAAGAAGGCGCTTATTTCTGAAATCGCTTTATGATCCGATCGCTTTACCCGATTAAATACGGCATCGCCTAACATAACACGCTCTCTGGGTTAACTGGCAAACAACAAATGAAATACAAAAATGCATTTTAATTAACATCAGAAATGGCAATTAAAACCTTAAAAACCATGAAGATAAAACCACCCTCTCGTTCAATAAACCCATGGTAAGCAGAAAAAAAAC
This sequence comes from Serratia sp. PGPR-27, assembly GCF_022678525.1. Classification (NCBI taxonomy): domain Bacteria; kingdom Pseudomonadati; phylum Pseudomonadota; class Gammaproteobacteria; order Enterobacterales; family Yersiniaceae; genus Serratia; species Serratia sp. PGPR-27. The sequence continues at coordinate 8,344 of NZ_JALBYS010000069.1, forward strand.
GCGGATTATTGACCTATTTCACAAACCGATCCCGGTTAATAAGTTATTTAATGTTCTTTATTTGCTTAATTAATCTTATGGTGTTTATTATTGAGATAATCTTTATTTGGCGCCGCAATTCACTTACATTCACTTAGCATTTTTATTGCAATTACGGGTCGCACTATGGAATGGCTGAACATCCTGATCGTTGAAGACGAAACGCCGCTGGCGGAGATGCACGCGGAGTTTATCCGCCAGAACGGCGGCTGCCGCCAGATTTGGCTGGCCGGCACGCTGGCGCAGGCCCGCGCCATGACCGAACGCTTCAAGCCGGACCTGATCCTGCTGGACAACTTTCTGCCCGACGGCCAGGGCATCACCCTGCTGCGCGAACTGACGCTGAGCGGGTATCGTGGCGGCATCGTGTTCATCACCGCCGCCAGCGACATGGCTACCGTGGCCGAGGCGTTGCGCTACGGCGTGTTCGACTACCTGATCAAACCGCTGGCCTATGACCGGCTGAGCCAGACGCTGCAGCGCTTCAGCCAGCGCCGCGAAGCGCTGAAAGACAAGGCGCGCCTTAACCAGCGCCGCATCGACGAGATGTTCAACACCTACGCCCGCGGCGAACAGCAGGCGGCGCTGCCCGCCGGCATCGACGAGCTGACGCTCGGCAAGATCCGCGCGCTGTTCGCCGAGCCCGCCGCGCGCCACACCGCTGAAAGCGTTGCGCAAAAAATGGGGCTCAGCCGCACCACCGCGCGCCGTTATCTGGAGTTTTGCACCGCCGCGCAGCAGCTGCGCGCCGAGATCATTTACGGCAAGGTGGGCCGCCCACAGCGGATCTACCGTGCCGGCGAGCCGCATTAGCGGTTATTTGATCGCCCTTGCAAGGTTGCGTGTAACCGCTTTACTTTTTATGCGCCGGTCAGCATCTTGGTGAGCATCACCTAGCCGACTGGACGATCGCCGATGCCCGCTGAACCCCTAGCTTCCCTGTCCGAGATCCTCGCCCGCCGTGACTGGCAAAACCCCGCCTGCACCCACTACCGCCGGCTGGACGCCCACCCGCCGTTCGCCAGCTGGCGCACGGTGGAAGACGCGCGCGACGATGCCCCCAGCGCCAGCCGCCGGTCGCTGAACGGCGAGTGGCGTTTCAGCTATTTCCCGCGCCCAGAGGCGGCGCCGGAGAGCTGGCTGCAGCAAGATCTGCCGGACGCCGCCCCGCTGGCGGTGCCGGGCAACTGGCAGCTCGCCGGCTACGACGCGCCAATCTACACCAACGTGCGCTACCCGTTCCCGGTCGATCCGCCACGCGTGCCGGAAGACAACCCGACCGGCTGCTACTCGCGCGCCTTCAGCGTCGATCCGGCCTGGCTGGCCACCGGCCAGACGCGCGTCATCTTCGACGGCGTCAACTCGGCGTTCTATTTATGGTGCAACGGCCACTGGGTCGGCTATTCGCAGGACAGCCGCCTGCCGGCGGAGTTCGATCTCAGCCCGTGGCTGCAGCCGGGTGAAAACCGGCTGGCGGTGATGGTGCTGCGCTGGTGCGACGGCAGTTATCTCGAAGATCAGGACATGTGGCGCATGAGCGGCATCTTCCGCGACGTCAGCCTGCTGCACAAACCCGCCGCGCACCTGGGCGATGTGCGCATCACCACCCCGCTGCATGACGGCTTTACCCGCGGCGAACTGGTGGTGACGGCGCGCGCCAGCCGGCCCGGCCCGCTGCTGGTGCAGGTGCAGCTGTGGCGCGATGGTGCGCGGGTGGCCGAGCGCACCCAGCCGCTCGGCAGCGAGATCGTGGACGAACGCGGCGCCTATGACGATCGCGTCACGCTGCGCCTGCCGTTGGAACGCCCGGCGCTGTGGAGCGCCGAAACGCCCGCGCTGTATCGCGCCACCGTCGCCCTGCTCTCGCCCACAGGAGAAATTATCGAGGTGGAGGCCTATGACGTTGGCTTCCGCCAGGTGGAAATCAGCGGCGGGCTGTTGAAGCTCAACGGGCAGCCGCTGCTGATCCGCGGCGTTAACCGCCACGAGCATCACCCGCGCCACGGCCAGGTGATGGACGAGGCGACGATGCGCCACGACATCCTGCTGATGAAGCAGCACAACTTCAACGCGGTGCGCTGCTCGCATTATCCCAACCACCCGCTGTGGTATCGGCTGTGCGATCGCTACGGGCTGTACGTGGTGGACGAAGCCAATATCGAGACTCACGGCATGCAGCCGATGAACCGCCTGGCTGACGATCCGCTGTGGCTGCCGGCGATGAGCGAGCGCGTTACCCGCATGGTGCAGCGCGATCGCAACCACCCTTGCATCATTATCTGGTCGCTGGGCAACGAGTCCGGCCACGGCGTGAACCACGACGCGCTGTACCGCTGGGTGAAAAGCCAGGATCCGACCCGCCCGGTGCAATATGAAGGCGGCGGCGCCGACACTGCCGCCACCGACATCATCTGCCCGATGTATGCGCGGGTGGATCAGGATCAGCCGTTCCCGGCGGTGCCCAAATGGGCGATCGGCAAGTGGATCGGCCTGCCGGAGGAACAGCGGCCGCTGATCCTGTGCGAATACGCCCACGCGATGGGCAACAGCTTCGGCGGCTTTGAGCGCTACTGGCGCGCGTTCCACGCACATCCGCGCCTGCAGGGCGGCTTTGTCTGGGACTGGGTCGATCAGGCGCTGATCAAGCGCGACGAGCGCGGTGAGGAATTTTGGGCCTACGGCGGCGACTTCGGCGATACCCCCAACGATCGCCAGTTCTGCCTGAACGGACTAGTGTTCGCGGATCGCACCCCGCACCCGGCGCTGTTCGAAGCGCAGCGGGCGCAGCAGCTGTTCCGCTTCGCCTTCGACGCCGCCTCGCTGACGCTGACCGTCACCAGCGATTACCTGTTCCGCCACACCGACAACGAACAGCTCAACTGGCGGCTGGAGCTGGACGGCGTGGAGCGCGCCAGCGGCAGCCTCGATCTGACATTGCCGCCACAGGGCAGCGCCCGCTTTACCCTGCTCGACCGCCTGCCGATGCTGCATCAGCCCGGCGAGTTGTGGCTGAACGTGGAGGTGGTGCAACCGCAGGCCACCGACTGGTCCGAAGCGCACCACCGCTGCGCCTGGGATCAGTGGCGGGTGCCACGCGCGCTGCATCCCGCGCCGCCGCCGGCGCAGGGCGTGCCGCCCACGCTGATTGAAGACGATCAGGGGCTGACCCTCACCCACGGCGACCAGCGTTGGCGCTTCGAGCGCAGCAGCGGCCACCTGACGCAGTGGTGGCAGAATGAGCAGCCGCAGCTGCTGACGCCGCTGCGCGACGGCTTTGCGCGCGCGCCGATCGATAACGACATCGGCGTCAGCGAGGCGGACCATATCGATCCCAACGCCTGGGTCGAACGCTGGAAGCTGGCGGGCCTGTACCGGCTGGATGAGCGCTGCACGCGGCTGCAGGCCGATGTGCTGCAAAACGGCGTGCGGGTGGTGAGCGAACACCAGTTCGGCGTGGACGGGCAGATTTTGCTGATTAGCCGTAAACAGTGGCTGTTCGATGCTCTGGGCGCGGTGAGCGTGAACGTGGAGGTCGAGGTGGCCGATACTCTGCCGCCCCCGGCGCGCATCGGCCTGCACTGCCAACTGGCGACGGTGCAGCCGCAGGCGGAATGGCTGGGCCTGGGCCCGCACGAGAACTACCCGGATCGCCGCCTGGCCGCGCAGCACGGGCGCTGGCGCCTGCCGCTGGCGGATCTGCACACGCCATATATTTTCCCCGGCGAGAACGGCCTGCGCTGCGACACCCGCAGCCTGCGCTACGGCGGCTGGCGCATCGACGGCCGCTTCCACTTCTCGCTCAGCCGCTACGGCCTGCAACAGCTGATGGCCTGCAGCCACCAGCATCTGCTGCAGCCGGAAGCAGGCACCTGGCTGCACCTGGACGGCTTCCACATGGGGGTGGGCGGCGACGACTCCTGGAGCCCGAGCGTGCACCGGGATTACCTGCTCACCGCCGGCGTTTACCGCTATCAACTGCGCCTGCAACGGGCGCCCGAGGGCTAAATCTGCCAAAAAACTCAACGGGTTGCGCATTCTGTAAGCAAACAGTCACAGAATGTGTAATCCGCCTTTGACATGCCGACGGCGCCTCGCTATTATTCGCCCCGTTCCAACGATTCCTCTGTAGTTCAGTCGGTAGAACGGC